>JAXHTS010000057.1 GCA_034190085.1 Spirochaetota bacterium | reverse complement strand
TCACGGCTGTTCCGTTGCCGCGGCACTTCTACAAATGACGCGTCAACTATTTGACCAGACTTGGCAATCATATTCTTCTTTTCTAATTGCTTGTTAAACTGTTTAAATATCTTTTCCGCTAGCCCTTCCTCTCTAAAGCGTTCTTTATATAGCCATACAGTTTTTGCATCTGGCATATGGTAAAGTGTATCGTCACCTGATACAAATCTTTCAAAACTTCGCCTGTCCTTCAGTTAAAATTCCATCTGGTCATCCGATAGATTATATAATCGCTGTAAAACAAGAACTTTAAACATCATTACTTCATCAAATGGTTTTCTTCCAGCATTCCTGATATTATCTGGATTCTTTGCAGGTCTAATTCGCTTCAAAGTCTTTCTAAATGATTCACAATTTATCTTCTCACCTAAAATGATTAAAGGATCTCGAAGATCTCTTAATTCTTGCAATCTATCAAGCTCATCAAACAATCCACGTTGTCTCATCATTTACTCCAGCTCAAATAATCTTTCTATGGATTATTTTTGCAGAATCAATAATAGTCAATTAATTTATATGTTTACTTAATAAATAGAGGTTCCCATAACTTAAAACAAATAATAGGCAAGAGGTAGCTATGGAAGCGCCAATTGTTAAAATTTGTATGCAATTCACCCGTTAAACGCTTCTTTTAGGATTAGTTATAGATTTCACACTGGATACTACTATAGATGGAGCTTATTGCGACAAACTTGATGATCTTGATTTGTAATAGTTCAGATAACATCCGACATTCCGCTGCGATGCAGCCTGAATGATATACTTTATTGCCTAGTCAAAGGGCCATCTGCTGATATCAAGCGAGGACTCGATATTCTCCTCTATGTTATCGGGTAGGGCCGGGAAGAAGTCTATGCCCGTGATCTCCTCAAGAAGATCAATTGAGACAACGTAGGCCTTGAGGCTATTGTTCGATTTCTTATTCGGCAGGATGAAGGCTATCCCCTTTAGGCCCGGCTCCCTGTAATCGAGAATGGCCTTGTAATAGAATCTCGGCACTGACACCCTGTTTGGGCCTATTGTGGTGAGACCGCACTGTAGGATCCCAGCGGTGACTATATACAACTCCTCGTTTTGATAGACCCATGACCTCACCTGCTCTTCCAGCCTCTTCCAGATGCCTCTATTAAACCCGGGCCTCTGGGGGCTCATGTTGCTCATGTAAAATGATTCGGACATGGTTGTCCTTGAACGCTTCATATCCGCGGCAGGGACCAGGTGACCCCTGTCATAGCCTGAGCCCTTATAGTCGCTCAATGACGCTGAGCCTGTTTTTACTGAAGAATCGGCACGGAAATTGTTTGTTCTCTTTATGCCGCCTCGCAGATCCCCGGCGGTCAGCTTATACGCGACCCATTCAGCCTGCTCATGCTCTTCACTGTATTTCAGAACATAGGCGCTGTGCCTTATTATCTGCGCATTGGAGGAATAAAAGGGTATTTCAATTGATTGAAGGCTTTCCGCCGGGCTTTGCCCTGCCAACAGGCTTAACTTTAATACACAGATAACGGATATGATAATCACAGACATGATCCATTGACGGCTTTTTGACGGTCTTTTCATATAAATTATTGATCTCCTATCTATTTTTTTATACTTATCTGTATATTATTTGATATTAGCAATAAAAAAACGAATTGAATTATTAAAGAGTTTAGATACTTTATATTGAATAAAGTATGTATATCCCTCTATATGAGTTGAGGTATGCGACGTGCCCGTCATACACGAGGGCTAAACAAATGAATACAAACTGTATAAAATTGAACTTATGAAGAACGAAAACAAAGGGCATGTGCTGACTATGGGAAAAGAGAGACAGACAGGAGCAGACCCCCTTTTGGGGGAAAAGGAAACCTATGATAGCTCACGCATACCGTCTCTTATAGGATGTTGCGCCCAATTGCGATAGGGCAGCAACAGACATATCCCGCAAACCAAGGCTATTCTTTGCGGTTGGGGGATGGGGTTTTTCTTCATAAAAAGAGATAAAAAACATACGCGCAAATAGCAGCAGTAGGCTCTGTGAATATGTGGTCAACCCATGTGGACATATAGAGGAAAAAAGACAAGTGTTGTCCACATATTCACAGAGCTGTCGCCTAAGGATAGTTCTTGTTTTCTGTATCCAGAAGGTTAACTGTTATCAACATATGAGCTTCAATACTTGATACTTTATTATAAATAAATATTATTTATGGTATAAGGATGCTGCCGTAGGCTCCCGGGTTGGTTCCGTTCTCACCCAGACCAATAGCAGGAGTGCCAAACTCCAATGAAAAGTTTTTATTTATAGGGTCTTTCACTAGCGGATCTTCGGTGATCTTTTCATCCAATTAATATTGAACACGTTGTCTGATATATTATCAACCTCTATTTTAGGACTTTTGAGGATGTATCGAAGTGCATTGATTAAAGGAAGTTTAATATCCTCGCATTCTATCATATGAAAAATAACATATCTACCATTTATATATTTCGAGTAATAATAAGGCAGGGGTTCAATTTCAGGACCCTTTTGAGTTGTTTTGCAGTAATAGGAACATATAGTGAGAATAATAAGAGAGGCTATTATATTTTTATTAGTTAAATGTTGCATCAATCTTTCCATTTAGCTTATATTATCTTATTTATGCCGTTACTGAAATAACTATTTTTGCATCACGAGGTTCAGAGCTTTGAATAATCAATGTTCATTTTTTTTAGTTGCTTTTTAATGTGAATGACATCAAATCCTAGTAAGCTCGTTTCTGGCCAGTCGTGCCCTTTTAATTTGAGGTATCTACCTTTTCTAAATTCTGTAGGTTTGTATTTAAAATTAATTTTAATGTTTGAAATTGATTCTTCTATCCAGAGCCCATTGCCTCCTGAATTAACCTTAAATTTAATAGTGAACGAATCGGGATCAGTATTTTTTTTATTGTAGAGACAGTTAACGTAGTGATCCCAGAAAACATCCATATCTTCATTTCCATCGAACGGTTTGCCAGCTCCAGATGGCTTAGCTTGCTCTGTTATAGTATCAATTTTCTCTACATTTGCCATTTCAGTATTAGGAGGAGCTTTTTTGTCCGGATAAGCAAAATTTTTTTTTATGCTGTGAGGTCGGGTGGAATATTAGCGGGACACTGATAAAGAGTAGTAGCAGCGTCTTAAAAATTTTCTTGAAAATATCAATAATGATTTCCCCGATGATGTCCGCGATGATTGCGATGGAGACAGGATGTCGTAAAATCTTTGTCGCTACGTTAACCGTTGTCTTGGGGATCTTTGTGATAGCCTCATCTGATTCAGGTCTAGGTCGTTTAGGACCAGTTATTTGAGTCTTCAGTCGACTTTTCTGTCCATTATGTTTTACAATCCCCACAAAGACCACCCCTCTTTTTTTTATCTAATCTTATCGTTACATTGTAATTACCTTTCTTCTAACTACTAATTCTAATAAACCAAGGCTGCATTAAAATGAAAAACAAAAAAACGAAATCAGATCAGAAGAGCTAATCAATCTTTTCAAAAATGGTATAAATGGGAGATATAAAACTGAAAAATATTTCAGCAATAATCGTGATATACTTAAGGATGATATATATAGATGGCTAAAATTACTTATTAGAGAAGATAAGGGAAAGGTATTCAAACCAGGATATACATTATAAGTAAAAACTCTAGTAGAGGCCTTAAATAAAGTCTTGAAAGAAGGTATGACAGACAAAATTCCAGAGAGCAGCGTAAAGACCATCGTATGGGCTCTTAAAGCTAATCTTATACTTGATAATAAAAAATCATATAATAATTCAGCTTGTATACCTGATGGAAAAATAGGGCATACCGAGGAATACCTTGATATTAGCAAATATACACAAGAGGAAAAAGATAAATATCATACAATTCTGGCAGGCGTTGTGGAAAATGTAGAAGAAAAAGATCTTATACTAGGAGAAAGTATTCATAAATTGGCAGAAGGAAAGCTTTTTAAACAAAATGATATAAATAAAAAAATGCATTTTATACGAAGACTTATAATTAGAGAAAAAGATGAAAAATATTACTTTTTTGCCTGGGAAGGATTTTTTATAAGAGCAGATGAAATTGATGAAAATCATGATTTAGTTAGAATCTTTAAAGAAAAACAAAAACAACACGAAGAAGACGCAAAGGATATTTTACAATCTGATGGAACAATCAAACAGGTGTTTGCAAAAATAAGAGAGAAAAAAATCTTATTTAGAGGAGAGATAGCTAAAACTCACAATAATATTTTATATTATAATTGTTATCATATATTCAGCATGGGGAACTTTCTCAATAAAGCATTTGATACTATCAAATCAATTATTTCAATTTATGGCTTGAAAACAGAATCAAAAGGGGAGATAGCTTATAAAGAATTTAACAAATATTTAATAAAATATAAGGGCGAAGAGATAAATAAAGATAAATTTTTATGTCTATGCAAGGACGTTGGGATCAATATAGGTGATATAAATAGATTTGATAATAATTCTACTCTATTACATATAAATCAATCACCATATTTAACGGTTCTTTCTTACGCATACAATGCATCTTCAAATAAAAGAGAGCCATTTCTACTGAACATATTATTTATCAGTTCTGATGATATATCTATCATTACAAGACCACTATCTTTTAATAAAAACCTATCAGGATTTGATAAGATAACCAAATAAATCAAACTTTTATATATTGCATTTGTTCTAAAAGGGGCATTCCACTGCGCTACCGGCCTTGTTCCGCATGATGCCTATGAGATAGCTCATCAAATATAAAGATTCTGCGTATTCCTCTTCGTTTTAACCGGAATGACATGCGCAAAATAGTGTAACCTAACCATTTAATTTACTACTGTTTTCGGCATTTTGCCGGAATTAAAATATTACTTGTAATTATAATCATGTGTACTTTAGTATAATTACAAACTGGTTTTTTTATGAGAGAATAATATGAATAGCATAAAAAAAATTTTTTCAGAAGCTGAATCCTTACCAATTGATTTAAAAACTCAACTTATTGAAAAACTACTTAATAGCTTAAATCCTTCCAAAAAAGAAATTGATAAGCTATGGTCCAAGGTTGCTGAGACAAGAGTTGGGGAAATTAAGAGCGGAAAAGAAAAACCTATACCAGGTGAAGAGGTCTTTAGAGAAATTCAAAAGCATTTTTCAAAATGAGATATTCTTTTCATTCTTCAGCTAAGAAAGAATTGATCGAGGCTGTAAATTATTATAAAGGATGTTTAGAAGGTCTTGGTTTGGAATTTACGAAAGAAGTATATTCTACCATTATTCGGATCATCCAATTCCCAGAAGCATGGTCAAAGTTATCAAAGAATACAAGAAGATGTCTCACCAACCGTTTCCCATATGGAATCATTTATCAAAAAGTGGAAGATGAAATATACATTATTGGAGTAATGCAGATGAATAGAGAGCCATACTATTGGAAAGATAGATTATAACGGGCATAGAAGTCATAAACGCCGCATCTTGTTCCATTTCTCAGCTGCATTTCACCACGATAGTGGCAGGTTTACGCAGGAACATCCGATTCCACAGCGCTAAGAGAAACGCCGACGGCTCTTCTAATATCCTCAACAACAAACCTGAAATAGTCCTTTAGCGATGATCTGCTCTCTGTGTTCTTGAGCGAATAGCGAAATTCATTGTTTTCCCAATCAAAACTGTATGATCTCAGATGCTCAAGGCAGTGTTTAAAGCGGTACTTGAAGTATTCGCTAACCTGAACATTTATCGGCTTTGTTAAAATCCTGATGCCCAGGGCTTTGTTGCCGGCCTTGTTCCGCATAATGCCTATGAGATAGCTCATCTTTCCCTGCTTGCCCTTATCGTTTGCTATCCGCAGCGAATCCGCCGTCTCTTCCAGGGACAGGTTGTATTGGGCTGCGTTTTTAATTATCCAGTAGAGCGTATTTTTTAGATATCTCGGTAAGTCATCTATGCAAAATTCGTTAAAGAGAGATATAAATTTTAAATCTTTTTGTGCTAATACTATTAGATTAGTAAAATTATAGTTGTTTATAGTATTAAGGGTGTGCGGTTTATCCGGGGTGCCCTGTGCGGATATTTCCGGATAGGGTGTGCAGTTTTTTCCATATACCTCGTGATAACCAGCTCCCCTTGTTGCGGATAGGACTGATATATCCGGCTCTTTGTTATGTGTCACTTTTTCCGGAGGGGCTGAGTTGTGAAGGCTCAGCTTCTCCGCGTCCTTGGGATAGCTTTTTATAAACTCGTTCCTGCTGCAGAAGAATGAGCCGTCCTTTAGAAGGAATTCATCCGGATTGCCGCCCTGGAATAGCGGTATTACCCTGCCCCATCCGTTTACTATGGTTGTTATGTATTTCAGGCTCTGGTATGACTTACCCTCATCATTATCCTGCGCTGGATCGCTGCCCTGTGAGCCTGTATCCATGGGATTGCTATGCTCGCTATCTTCAATATCACTGTCGCCGTGCTGTATCCCGGGATCTTCGTGTTTGAGGCCTGCGGATTCCTATGTTGTACTATCGAATGCAGGGATCTCTTCAGGTGTGTGGTCAATGATGCCCTTTGTGAATAGGAGCATATCATAGTATGATGATATCTCCTCTGGCTCGAGGCAGCATTCCCCTGTTTTGTATACATAATTACATAGGCCTGGATCCATATAGAAGGTTGCCATTACGCTTGAGAGATCATTCATCTACCAATGATTGGATTAACATACACTATGTAAAAGGGATCAATAGCATCTGTTCATAGGCTCCAGCATATAGATGGTCTTAGGTATGATAAGTGAAAAGGAGTGTGCAATTCTTACTATATAATTCCCCACTATACTATCTTTAAATTAGTATCGTGGTCTACAAAAAATCCAAAAAGAATAAATGTCAATTTCTCTTCAATTACTTATAACTTCACATTAGTCACAATCTGTGATTGCAAATCAAATACAAAATGGGACTATAACTCTGCCAACATCTTCAATATCCTGAAGGTATTTTCTATTTTGTATACCTTTCCTTATAAGCATCAAGGACAAAGGTCCCCTGTATCTGATTTACCCATTTCATGGGTGTTCTAATCTTTGTAATATTATCCAACCTACCCTGCTCCTTTAACCGATGAAATATATCGTACCATGCGCATGGGATTTCCTTATCAACTTCACACTTACCATCTTGTGTACCACCACAGGGACCGTTAAAAAGGCTTTTTGCGCATCGAGTCACAGGGCAGATTCCACCGGTATAGGCCAACTGGCAATCGCCACAGGATCTACATTTTTCCTCATACCATCCAATATCCCTATTTACACCAACAAAGGTTGTGTTTAATGTAGGATAAACCGGCTTATCCTGAAAGCGCTCTGCTATAAACTGAACACCAGCTCCGCAGGCCATGGAAATAATGGCATCATATTTATCTTTTAAATGATCAAGCTCTGCAATAAACTCAACCTCACATTGACGTTCAACTGTATATCCATCAATCTCAATCCTTTTATTATCTTCCTTAAAGGATAAGCGCAATTCATCATTCAGAATATCCACTTCCCTCTGCCCGCCAGCAAGGCATACTGCTGTACATCCTGCACATCCCACATTAAGGATCTTATTACATTCCTTGACCATTTCCTTGATCTCTTCTAAAGGTTTCAACTTTGCAATTACCATTTATTCCTCCATAATAAATTCAATTAGACCTATTTTTTAGGATGACATTCCCCACATAGACGGGGGCCAGTTTTCTTACCAGCTTTAAATAAACTCCTATGACAACCCAGACATTGCTTATGAAATGCCTCCATAAGATTATAATTGCTACCCGAATTTCCAGTATGACAGTTAGCACACTTTATCTTGGGATTCCCCTCCTCAAGCTCATCCTCATCCAGTATATTCTTCCCATTCTGATATTGATGATGACAATCTATGCAGCCAAGATCGCCCTCCATATGTATTCCATGAGGGAATTCAACCGCTGATCGCTGTTTTCCTTTAAAAACATCAGAATTTTTTAGAATAATCATTTCGGGCTGTGCCGTGATAATAGATATACATAAGGCAACTATACTGATAATAAAAAATATTGTTAAAAATCTTTTCATAATATCGACTCCACTCTAATGCAACTATTCTGTTTTTGCCCCTCTGGCATCAACATCATATCTCTCATATACACCCTGTGTACGGCAGATTGTCCTTGCCCAAGAGATCATCTTTGAAATATCTATTCCAAGCGGGCAGTAACATCGCCCACAAAGAACACAATTTCCCCAAATAAGCTCCTTCATATTTCTTAAATCATCATGCTCCAACCTACCCTTCTTCTTGAACATCCTACCAAGGGAATTGATAGCCTTATAAGATGGCATATATTTAGGATCCTTTTTGTTTCTGTACAAAAAACAGCTGTCAGCGCAAAAGCCACATGAGGCACACACAGATAGAAAATATTTCATCCTCTTCTTTTGATCCAACATATTCTTAATCTTACTATTATCAATCAGCATTTCTTTATGTTCAGCCATTACATACTCCATTTAACAAACTGTTTTATTTCCAGATTCGAGTTCCTCCTCGAAAGCTGTATTCGCTTCCAATAAAAAAGCGGACAAAAGAGAAAAACACCATATGTCCCAACTTAGTTAAACCGATGGAAATCAACATCAGTTCACCCGCAATTATATGAATTGTAATAATTGTTTTGTAATCAATTAACTGATGATAAGCGAGGTATCCGGTTAAAAAGGGAGCGATGGTGATTAATAAAAGCAGATAATCATAAACACTTGTTACAGATCTTACTCTTGAAACAAAAATTCTACGAATAAGAAAAATAAATGCGCATAGGAGAAAAATAATTGTTAAAATATCTGTTGTAGATTCTGCAAAGGAACAAAGACTAACATTCCATGACTGGAAAAGAAGGATATTGTGTCCCATAAGAAAGATTGGTGTGATAATTATACATACATGGAAAATGGTTGTTAATATTACAAGAAAGGGTTCTGATTTTAGAATTGTGCCCCGCAGTTTTAGGCGCATGTTTTCAATGAGACTCACAGAAAAAATGAAGGTAACAACCTCTTTAAAGTAATTTATTATACTTTTTTTCTGTTTTTCTATTTTTTTAGTAAAATAAATATTTTCTTTAATTGTGGTTACGCTGAGTAAACGAAAGATTTGATAAACAAGACCAAATATGACAATTATAAAAGTAATCCACATCATAGGGCCGCGAACGAATTCGTACATATTATCCTCCTGAATATATAGAGCAATATCTAATATTGTCACTTATTCTGTCAACAAAATTAACAACAAAATTTTACCTGAAAATAAATATCCTTAATTCAAATTTGAATTAAAGAGAAAAAAAATATTTATTCAGCTATTGTTATCAGTAAACATATGTAATGTTAGATATAAAAGTACGCGCTAATACCCCCATTTTCATCAACTACTATAGCTTTCAGATATAATACACACTTTTTCCCTTTATTTTTTGACTATTTCCTAGAGAATTATTATCTTAGCTTGGTATGTGCAGAATATAATTTGATGAATTCTACAATTCACTAAGGGGGGCAGGGATGAGAAGCATTCAAATTAAATTAGTTAAATTCAACTATTTTATTATTTCTATTCTTATAATACTTACTTCATCTTATTGTAATCAAAAAAATCTATGGAATAGCATCAACAAGGCTTCTCTTGATAAAGAAATTACTTCCTTTAATTTTTCTACATCAAAAAATAAGGCATTATCGTCAGATATTATTGGCATAATTAATGAATCAACGGTTAACGCCATTGTGCCCTTTGGGACAGATATATCATCTTTACGTCCTGATATTATAATATCCGGTCAATCGATAAATCCGAAAGACGGGGCATCCATAGACTTTACATCTTCGGTCAAATACACTGTTACTGCCGCAGACAATAGCAAAAAGGAATATACCATCACAGTGGATATTGCTCCAAATCATGCAAAGGATATTCTAACATTTAGATTTCTTGCATCAGAGAATTTGGCACTAAATAGTAATGTTATTAGTATCATTGATAATACAACAGTTAACGCTACAGTCCCCTTTGGCACTGATGTTACACACCTGAGACCTGATATTACCATCTCTGGTCAATCAATCAATCCTTCTGATGGGGAGTATGTCAATTTCACAAATCCTGTTTCATACATAGTAAAAGCAGCAGATGGAAGCATCAAAAAATATACTATCACATTGGATATAGCTCCAAATCATGCAAAGGATATTCTAACATTTGAGTTTCTTGCTTCGGAAAATTCATCATTAGCCGCGGACGTCACTTGCACCGTAAATAATTCAACAGTTAACGCCATTGCCCCCTTTGGCACAAATGTCACAAACCTGAAGCCTGATATTACCATCTCTGGTCAATCAACCAATCCTTCTGATGGGGAGTATGTCGACTTCACTAATCCGGTTACTTACATAGTAACAGCGGCTAATGGAACCACTAAAGAATATACCATCACATTGGATATAGCTCCAAATCATGCAAAGGACATTCTGACATTTGAGTTTCTTGCTTCGGAAAATTTGGTATTATCAGAAAATGTAGTTGGAAGTGTACATGATTTTACGGTCGAAGCCATTGTCCCTTTTGGCACAGATGTTACAAACCTGAAACCTGATATTACTATCACTGGTCAATCAATCAATCCATCTGATGGGGAGTATGTCGACTTCACTAATCCGGTTACCTATGTAGTAACAGCAGCTGATGGAGACACAAAGGGATATACAGTAATTGTAAATATAGCTCCAAACGATGCAAAGGATATTCTAGCCTTTGAGTTTCTTGCCTCGGAAAATTTGTCATTATCAACAGATATTGTATGTATGGTTAATGAATCAACGATAAACGCTACAGTACCATTTGACACAGCAGTTTCATCTCTGAGACCCAATATTACTATATCCGGCACATCGATAAATCCTTCCGATGGAGAGCCAGTTGATTTTACTAATCCAGTTTTATATACTGTAACAGCCGCGGATAGTAGTGAAAAGGAATATACAGTCTTTATAGATATTGCACCAAGTGACTCAAAAGATATTATAACCTTTGATTTCCTTGCTCATGAAAACATGTCATTATCATCTGATGCTATTGGCATAGTGACTAATTATGCGGTAAATGTAATAGTGCCTTTTGATACAGATGTAAGCTCTCTGATACCAGATATCATTATTTCTGGTCATTCAATAAATCCTTCTGATGGGGAGTCAGTTGATTTTACTAATCCGGTTTCATACATAGTAAAAGCCGCGGATAGCAGTACCAAAGAATATACTGTTACAGTACAAATCGAAGCGCCTAAAGCCTGGAAGCTGCCCTCTGGCCCTACTGACAACATCAGCCCTGATAATAATGATGCTACCAATCCTCAGATCGCAATGGATAATAATGAAAATGCAATTATTGTATGGGAACAAGAGAATAGTAGCGGCATACTACAAATATTTAAAAGCGAATACAGAAGCAAAATATGGACACATCCTGTTAATCTGAATGATAACATCAGCCCTGATAATAATGATGCTACCAATCCTCAGGTCGCAATGGATAATAATGAAAATGCAATTATTGTATGGGAACAAGAGGATAGTAGCGGCAACACACAAATATTTATGAGTGAATACAGAAGCAAAATATGGACACATCCTGAAAACGTTGAAGACAACATCAGTCCAAATACTGAACATGCTATTAATCCAAGGGTTGCGATGGATAATACAGGAAATGTTATGATTGTATGGGAGCAAAAGGATAATAGCGGCAAACTACAAATATTCAAAAGCGAATACAGGAGCGGAATATGGACACATCCAGCAAACCTGGATGACAACGTCAGTCCAAATACTGAACATGCTACTAATACAAGGGTTGCGATGGATAATACAGAAAATGTTATGATTGTATGGGAGCAAAAGGATAATAGCGGCAAACTACAAATATTCAAAAGCGAATACAGGAGCGGAATATGGACACATCCAGCAAACCTGAATGACAACGTCAGCCCTGATTCTGAAGATGCTGAACATCCACAGGTCGCTATGGATAATAGTGGAAATGCTATGATTGTATGGGAGCAAAAGGATAATAGCGGCAAACTACAAATATTCAAAAGCGAATACAGGAGCGGAATATGGACACATCCAGCAAACCTGGATGACAACGTCAGCCCTGATTCTGAAGATGCTGAACATCCACAGGTCGCTATGGATAATAGCGGAAACGCTATTATTTCATGGCGGCAATTAGACTCCTCCCATAACTGGCAAATATTCATGAGTGAATATAGTAGTGGCACTTGGAAACATCCAGCAAACTATGATGACAATATAAGTCCAGATAACGAGGATGCCATGTATCCCAGGATTGCAATGGACAATGGGGACAATCATATTATTGTATGGAGACAAGATGATGGTTCAAGTTATCAAATATTTAAAAGCGAATATAGAAACAGAACATGGACACATCCAGCAGATATCAATGATAGAATTAGCTCTATAAGTGGAGATGTTTCAGACCCAAATGTAGCCATGGATAATATTGGCAATACAGTAATCGTCTGGTCACAATCTGATACCAGCGATGACCAAATCTTCATTAGCGAATACAGATAAGGAAATAATGGTATATTGCTCTAATTCGCTAATATGTAAACGTATTGCCCATTAGGATGGCATATGTAAGGCACGCTCCCTATTTTCAAAATGTAATTGCTCATAAGGCAATAAAGCAGAAAGGGGGCATTAACTTTACACTAATGCCATTCACTTGAATGCTCAGGCGCATACAGGGGAATGACATCTTTCAGCAGTTATCAAGATGCCATGCTTCACTTTGAAATTATAGTTAATCTATCTATGTACACTGCTTAAGTCTTAAATCAGCCAAAACCTACCAACATTCCATCCCAGCCTATTGAATCATATAGGGACAAGGATTGAAAAGCATATGGTAAATGGATCGGCACTGGCAAAATTTCTCACCAGCCCAACTCGATAACATATAGGAGAAGATCGAGTCCTTGTTTGATATCATGGTGAAAAGCTTTATCTGGTTAGGCGATTATCAAAGGTATAGCTTTCAACGCGTGAAATGGCAACATTATTTATTTCCGGATGGATTGGATTGATAAGCACATTAGATTCATTCTCAACAATAACTGAAGGGATACGAAGCAAGAGCGAGTCCCTTGATAAAACCCAATCAGTTCCCAACTCAGCTAATCCCGGAGGCGCGGGATAATCACGCCAATTGAGAGGCAAATCATCTATTGAAATGAGTTTGGGAATTATGTCATCAGGTATTTCAATGCAGGCAATGCTTAAACCGGTTGGTATGATAGATAGAGGAACATGAACCAGATATTCTAATGTTGCAAGGGATCTGCTTTCTGAGGTATAAATAACGCCATAACCCTTACGATTCCACCTCCCTCCGTATGCTTTCGCCCCTGAGCCAGTCAAGTCATTGATGTATCGTGTCTTTGCGATGCGAAAAACCTGCATCAAGAGAACACGCCATGCTCAATTCTTCCAAGTTCATCTAACACCATCTCCATGCCAAACCTTGAGCTTAATAGACTTATTGATGTTCTATTTGATAAGGCGGCGTTAGGCTGAGTCATCCATGAAATAAACTTATCTTTATCCTCAAATACTTCAACACCTTTAGCAACAACCTCAGCAATCTGCAAAATTTGTTCTGATACAACACGATTAAAATGCTTATCAGGGGCGTACCTCTGTATTGTGCGTTCAGTAATGGGCAGCAGTTCAGCTATCTGACTCATTGAAAGGCGCAGGTATTTAGCAAGATGAAAAAGGGCATTCTTCGTAATACCAGTGTTACTCAATTCTATTAAGTCTATTTTATTCTGTATTTTCTTTGGTATGACTTTAGGGCCGCCTAATATCTTTGCTATATTACATAGTTCCATTTATTCCCTCGCAATATGGTTTACGACATTTGTCATAAAAATAAAGAAATTTGTCATTCTTGTCAAGGTTTTTTTATAAATTCTCATGACAATTGTTATTCTCCTGTAAGCATGAGTGCAGGTTTTAGGGAGGCAGGAGTCTCTCTAGTATAGAATCGTGATGAGATTCCTGCATTCGCAGGAATGAGTGTGAGCCGAAGTGATATCGAGCTAAGTCACAAACGATGAAAATTCTACCTGTGCGATGCCGTAATCGTACAGAAATCGTATCTCGAATTCCA
>JAXHTS010000056.1 GCA_034190085.1 Spirochaetota bacterium | reverse complement strand
AACTTTGCAATTGAACAGCTTCCAATACCTGTTGGCATTGCTAATGCACCGGATGCTGACCTCTCAATACTTAATCAAGCAGCAATAGATTTGATGGTAAAGCCACTGGATAATTATAAAGAATTAATCATCAATGAACATCGTGAACTTTGGCCGTCATTTCATCCTGACGGAACACCATATACAACAGATGAATTACCCCTGATACGCGCTATCCAAGAAGGACATATTACACGCAATGAGGAAGTTATTCTTCGTCGTAATGATGGAGATCGCTGGGTATCCGGAAGCGCCGCGCCTTTGATAGACGAAGATGGAAAAATCATTGCAGCTATTTGCGCTTTCCCTGATATCACTGAGCTGAAACGTGCAGAAGAGGCGATAATAAGACAAAAGGAAGAAGAAACAAAAGCGCTTACTATAGAGAAGGAACGAAAGGAACTTATGGAGTGGGTGAATACATTTGATACATTTGTTGCAAAGTATGATATTGATGGTAATATGTATTATTGTAATGAATCAGCTCTTTGGGGAACTGGAGTAACAGAGGATGAAGTTTATGGGAAGTACTTTCCTGATATGGTATTCTGGTCGCATTCAGATGCGGAAAGATCAAAAATTGTAGAATGCTTTAAAAAGGCCAAAGCAGGTATCTCCAGCAGAATCGAGACTAATTTCGAAGGAGCCAATGGCAGTCATGTACCTATAATTTTTAACTGTCAACCGGTATTGAATGAAAAAGGGGAAGTTAAATACATCACTGCAGAAGGGATAATTATTATTGAACAAGTTCGTTTGCTTGAGGAATTACAAAATGAAAGGGAAAGCCTTGAAGTACGAGTTAGAGAACGCACAAAGGAATTAAAGGATTTAAATATTGAATTATCGAGAGAGATCGCTGAACGAACAAAAGCAGAAGAGGAGTTAAGATCTAGTGAAGAGCGTTATCGCAACTTGTTCAATAATAATCATTCTATAATGCTTATGATAGATCCTGAAACTGCGGATATCGTTGATGCAAATCCAGCAGCCTGCTCCTTCTATGGCTACAGTCATGACGATCTGCTAAATAAAAGAATAACAGATATTAATATTTTTTCAGATGAGCAGGTATTTCAGGAGATGGAACTGGCAAGGTCAATGGAGAGGATGAATTTATTCTTTCAACACAAACTGGCTAATGACGAGATCAGAGATGTTGAGGTACACAGCGGGGTTATTAATTTTTATGGAAGAGAGCTTCTTTATTCGATCATTTATGACATATCCGAACGCAAACAGACGGAGAGGGAGTTGACAAAATATCGTGAGCATCTGGAAGATATAGTTGCAGAAAGAACAAAAGAATTGGAAGAAGCTCATGAAAAGCTACTTACAGCAGAACGACTTGCTACCCTAGGGCAACTTTCAGGCAGTATTTCACATGAAATAAGAAACCCCCTCAGTATAATAGATAGTTCTGCATATTATCTTAAAATGAAACTTCCAGACACTGATTCGAAAATTCATCAGCACATCGATCGTATCAAGAAGAGTGTGAAACGCTCAACCGCTATCATAGAGAGTTTATTAAACCTCACAAGAATGAAGGAACCGATTATGGGTTCAATTAATGTTGCCCTGCTTGTTGATGATACACTCACCTCGATAACACAGCCCGAACAAATTAATGTTATTGTAAATATACCTGATGATTTTTCAATTAAAGGGGATTATGAATTGATTCGAATGGTATTCAAAAATATTATAAAAAATGCCTTTGATGCCATGAAGCATGATGGAAGGCTTACAATTATAGGTAATAAAGCAGATGATGGCCGAGTTATTCAAATTATGTTTGAAGATACTGGACCCGGTATTACATCTGAGAATATCGAAAAAATTTTCCAGCCCCTCTTTTCCACTAAAACAATTGGCATTGGATTTGGTTTGACAATCTGTCAGCAGGTTATAGAGAGACATGGAGGGGTAATAGATGTTACGTCAGAACCAGGACAAGGGGCAGTCTTTACAGTGCGGCTTCCATCTTGTTTAGGCCATCAGTAATGTGCAAAATAATTCGTCCTATATATAAACAAACAGAAGCGACTGATTACAAAACACAAAAACAAAAAAACTTATTCAATTATTCTCGATCTAGACCTTACCCTCTTCCTTCGTTCTCTATTTTGTCTGTTTTTTCTTATTTGTTTTCTCTTCCCTTCAACTGATAACCTCTGCCAATTGCGATACTTTTTCATAAGCATCTTTCTCTGGGTTGGATTCAAATCTCTGAATCTTCTGTATTGTTCCCGAATATGACGTTTTTTATCAACAGGCAGTCTTTGCCATTTCCTATATTTTTTTTCAAGAAGCTTTCTCTCTTCAGGTGGAAGCCTTTTATACCGTTCCAGATTCCCTCTTATTCGTTTTCTTTCTTCAGGTGGCAGAGATTTATATTTACTGATATTCTTCTTTATTTCCTCTTTGCGGCTTTTGGGGTATGACATCCATTTATTATATCGGTTTCTAAAAATTTCCTTCTCATCATGACTCAATTGATTCCACTTTTTTAGGGTTTCATTATCAATATTTTCAGCCAAAAGCGCTCCTTGGAATATTAAAGAAAAAGAAATAACGATAAACGCTATTATATTAACCTTTCTTTTCATGACCCTCTTCCTCAATCAAGATGTCAATATCTTCTAGCATTTCCAAATTCTCCATAAGTTCCAACAGCTCTAAAATTTCCATAATCTTTATCACTTTCATATCCTGTTTGTATATCTGAAATTCCGGATTTGCATGTTCCTTTTCAAGCTGAGCTATAACACTAGACAGATAGATATCAAAACAAACAAATGATAATATGAGTATCCGTATCACGATTTTACTTTTAGCATATTGATTGAATCCCAGTTTTCCAGAAGATCAAGATGGTTGATGATTTCATAATCCCTGAATAACTCAAGGTGTTCGGATATAATTTCATCATCAACAGTTGGAACAGGGTTTCGGTTATAAAACATAATAGAGAACACTATTAGAATGACTATAAGAGCAGAGGCATAGTAGTATCGCCATCTAAAGGAGAAAATAGTGTTCAATGACCACAGACGTCCATTCCTCCGAATATTTTCGATCCTGTCCCAAAAGGATACATCAAAGCCATCAGATGATTCGATTTCTGTAAGACCAGCAAGGAAATTATCTGTTAATTGTAGTGATTCAATCTCTCTGCGACAATCCCTACAAGTTTTAAGATGCAGACGAATCTTGTCCGCCTTATAATGAGGCAATTCTTCATCCATATACGGTGATAACATTCTCTTATATTTACATTCATGTCTCATATAACTATCATCTTCCAGATATATTGAAAATTTGAGAACTCTTCTGCAGAATCATTTTAAGATTCTGCCTTCCCCTATAAATTAAGGATTTCACGCTACTCTCCGAGCATTTCATCTGCAACCCGATATCCTGATATGAAAATCCAAAATAAATCCTAAGCAATAAGGCAATCCGCTGCTTTTCGGGCAGCCCTGAAATCGCCTTTTGAACAATATGATCACGCTCCTTATCCTCTAATAGATATTCAGGATCTTGCCTTTCCCTATCTGCAATCTCCCTTGCCCACCCCATTTCATCTGAATTATGACAAGAATCAAGGGATTCCATATAATAACGGTATCTCGTCTTCCTCAACTCATTCAAACACACGTTAGTCGCAATCTGAAAAATCCATGTAGAAAATTTTGCCTCTGGACGATAGCTTGGCACTGCCTTGAAAACTCGCAAAAAAACTTCCTGAGCTAATTCTTCTGCTACATCCCTATCATTACAAAACCAGAAACAAAAACTGATAATCCTATTCTTGTATCTTGTAAACAAAATCCTAAATGCATTCTCATCACCATCCCTGAATTTTTCCATATATTGAATATCTGAATCTTCTTTCATCTGTTATATTAAACACATAGATTTCAAAAAAGTTTCTGATAATTGACATTGATTCATCAAAAATTTACAGACTCCTGCCTTAATTGCTCAATAACTCGCATTAAGGCAAAACATAAACCTGCTAGCCCAATTAGGATAATCTCTCTGAGGTAAGACAAAATAATTGCCATATTTAAAAAAATCAGCCTCAATCGTCAGCTTGCATCTATCACAAATCACATAGGAGAGAGACAGGTCTGTTTCCCATCCATAATAGTTTCTGGACCTTGAGGGTTTTTCTTCTGGAAACAACAATCCCGTGTTCATCTCAACCAATATTTCATCAATGGGTTGATAATCGATCCTTAAACCGGAAGCGATTATACCTGCCAGAGTAATCCCTCCCAGAGAAAATGCATCTAAAGGCATTTGATTACCAAATCCTTGGAAAAAAATGGCCATCCTTGTGTTATTTGGTAAAGGAGAAAAAAAAGCGCTAAACTCGCCCCTTACAGGTTCCATATCGCCCCTTGACATAATGCTAAATATGCCTGCTGAGATCTGATCTGTCAAATTATAATCAATCCCCATATCAATCATATAAGAATTAATACTAAAATCAACTCTCTCCTCCCTGAAGGGATATGAAATTGTCACAGTCTCCCGTCCCTTCTGGATAATAGCGATTCCAGATGTATAAATATTCCAAATAAACAACTCTGCATTCAGACCATACCAAAACAAATCTCCACTACTGCCAGCTATATTATCAATAAAATAATTTCCCAATAGAGAAGGGTTTATCCAATTCATCATTTTAGCGAAACCATCATCAGCATCATGACAAAAGACACCAAAGAGTTCCACCTTTTCTAAAAAATCCAATTGATAACTCAATAAAATCGAAGCTATTGGACTTAGTTCCCAGACTTTACAGGATTCAAGGCTACAATAGAACCGAGAAATTGGCTGGAATTCTAAAAGAACTCCAGGCTCATCGCTATCCATAATTAATCCTCTGCCAAACAGGAAAGACTTCTGACCCACCTGAATAGAGGTTTTTACTAATGTGAGGTGTAAATATGCTTCAATAAGGTTAATATCTATGTCATCTGAATTATCCTTCGCATCAAAATAATGAAACCAGGATAAGTCAGCTAAAAAATATCCACCCAGCCTATTCCCTGCTGAAAAGATTAAACCAGGAGTAATACTAATGAAATTATATTCGTCATCATGATCAAAAATTAATGCATTATTTCTATAAAAATTACTCTCCCTATAATAATTTTCACTGATTTCATATACTATTCCGTATTCATAGGCGTATGCTGTAGCTTTAATAATTACTATAAATCCCAATAGTACATATATCATTGATTTCTTCATAGAATAATTATTTATCATCAGGTATATAAATTCTGCAAGGTACTTACTGAAAAAATAACAAACCAGTCAAATATTTTTTCACATTTCAGCGAAACTTTTTTCACATTAATGGGTTATACACATTATGCTTTAATTCATGGTTTGGGTTTATTTAAATTATGTATAATGCGATTATTTATCGAATAAAAATAAGGGGGAATAATTATGAAATAGATTCAAAGAAAGAATTTACCTTCATATTCATATCTCATCATACCCTTGCATGATATCCAGATATATGATGAACTTAGCGACACAGATTTAAAATTATAATAAAAAGGAGAATCACTAAAATGAATTTAACAAAAATTATCATCAGCATTTCCGCCCTAGTATTTATCACTCTTTTAGGATGTAGAGAGGACTCAGCAAATGATTATATTATCATCCCGGATAATGCTACAGAGGAGGATTCAATTAAAGAGGATATCGATAATGAATATTCATCACTCTTTCTTACTGAATCTGACGAGGATGGGGAAGACGGTGAAGAAGATTATCTCACTGAAGAGGAAATCAATGATGATTTCATGCCTTTCTGGTATAGAAGATGCCATAGAGAATCCAGAGACATTACCATTCATATTGAAGATGGAATTGCTGATGTAACATTAATCACAGGGTTAGAGGGATACTTTATGATAGATGTAGATGGCGACCGCAGGTGTGGGAAAAAGGAAATACAGGATACCGCAGTTCGATATGCTGTATTTGAGAGAAATACCATTGATGAGAAAAAGAATGGCAAGGGGCATTGGAAGCTTAAGGAGTTATCACCCTTGGAGATACAGCTTCAAAATGAGGAGAAGAGAACCATTTTAATTCTTAAGGTTACAGCATTGGTGGATGGAGAAACCAGATTTATGGTCGATGATTCCGCTATGATGTTTGGGGTACCCTCCGAGTTGCCCCATTTCTCACCAGGAGAGGTGGTCAAGTTAACTGCTAAAATTGAAAACACTAATGAAGATGGATCTGAGAGAGAATCTTATGTCTACCTTCACCACAGCAGAAGAGTACTCCAACCAGGGATGGAAAAACATAGAAGGAGAAGACATTTAATATTTGATGACGGCGAAAATGGTGGAGATGAAGTTGCCGGAGATAACATCTTCACAGGTACATATACCATCCGAAACGCTGCCGGTTTCCATCATGTGGGAGTTGATGTTTTGGATGCTGAGATGTTTGAAGACGAAACCACCCAGAACTACAACTCAATGGCATGGGTAATTCCCTATATAATTGAAAAATGACATAAAGAAGGGCTGTAACCCTTGTTTATTACCTAAAATTGCATATAAAAGCCCACTCCTACCCTTGGCGGAGTGGGCATTATTCTTTCAGAATAATGCAATTATGTATAATCCGTTATCTATCCCAATCCCTGTATCGTCCTCTGAATAATATTGTCCTGAGTCTTTCGGCTAATATCAACGAAATGAGCGCTGTATCCAGCTACTCGAACGATCACCTCCTGATACTGTTCGGGATCCTTCTGTGCTGACCTCAAAGTTGCGTCATCCACCATATTAAACTGCACATGATCAATTCCCAAATCTGCCCATGTCTTTATATAGGACTTCCATAACTGATATCCCTTCTCCCCTGCAAGCTGTGTAGGGGATAAGCGCTGATTTAAAAGAAATGCCCTACCATCACTAATGTGATTGATCTTCCCGCATGACTTCAATACGGCAGTCGGGCCTTTCTTGTCTAAACCAGGCCCAGGTGATATTCCTCCATCGTAAAGGGCATCACCCAACCTTCTCCCATTTGGTAATGCATGTACCATATGCGAAAAATGTATATTCCCGCTCACATTCTCAGGAAGAGCAGGCCATGAGTTGCCGGAGGGACATTTCATCTCCCTTGAGTGCTTTGCTGCTTTCCTCAAACAACGAAGCATTATTTCATCTACATAATCGTCATCATTTCCCCACTTCGGCGCATTCTTAACAAAGTCTAGCCTCATCTCCTCCTTATCGTTCCAATTATCCCTAATTGCGTCTATCACCTCAGCCATGGTGTACTTCTTCTCATCAAAAACTAACTTCTTTACTGCTGCTAGACTATCTATGTTCTCAACCCATGTGAAAAATGTTACCCAGGCATTCCCCCTCTCACCCTCTGGGCTGAGTCCATCAATCCCTGTCTCCACTGCCCTTTCATAAATGGCAGACAGCATTGGACGGCCAAAATTTTCAGCGCTCTTCACTCGTCCAATATTGACCATACGCACAGCAAGATTCATCATCCATTTCATCTGCCCCTCCCAAGCCTCAAACAACTCTTCAAAATCTATAAATTTCCTAGCATCACCAGTTTTAGGCCCCATCTGCATATTCATACAGTAATCATAACCATTATGAAGAGCATACTCTATCATCTTTGATGTATTCAGCGTAGCATTGGCCATACGAAAGGGCTGACACCCATGTTTGGTAGGAGGACAGGGCGACATACACGCCTGATGTACCCATAATCTCGCCTCTTCTAATGGATGACCATGCCAATGCATGCTATTTGATATTAGAACTGGATCATTTCGGATGCTCGGATATCCTAATCCATGACGTATGCATTCGAAAACCTCCCTCATTACCTCATCCTTCACTTGAGGATGCCACCTAAATCCAAAGGTTGGATTAGAGACTCTTACTTTCCTTGCTGCTTGTAATATGGCTATCGTCATATCATTGCAGGCATCCGTTCCATCAGGTTTCACACCCCCCAGAGTCCCTACATAGGTTGATGGTATGCCTTGAAGTCCTTCCTGAGCAAGGCTTGGAGCCATTGAGCCTATTTCATGTATGCGTATAAGGAATTCCCCAATCAGGTCAATCGCTTCCTCTTTTGTTAACCTCCTCTCAATATTAACATCTTTATTGTAAAATGGACCATGATAATAATCCATACGGTGAGTCCATGTGTTTCCAACCTCAAACCTGGAAGCCATCTCAACGAAAAAATCATACTGCAATGATTCATGAAGATTCCTCGGCGGCTTTGCCGGCACCCGCTCACAGATATCTACCATTCTCAGAAGCTCCTCCTTACGCCTAGGATCGCTCTCAAAATTCTCTGCGATTATCCGCGCCAACCTAGCATAACGCTTCGCATACCTGATGCTTGCCTCCAAAACAATCTGCATCGCCTCCCAATTCGGAAGTCTATCATATAATGAAATAATATCAGGGCCAGGAACACCTGAGAGCTTATCCTCAGCCTCTTCGATTTTCCCTTGTATTTCATCGTAAATACTCTCAAATCCCCTGCTCAGAATGAAGTCCCAGTCTCTGGTATGATAACTAGCGCTGGCTATAGGAATCCCCCACATAATGCCGCCGCTAAAACACTTCACAGTATCCTCTGGTGGCAGCATCTTTATCATCTGATCCAAGTCAGTTTTGCCAGCCCAGTAATTATTGATTTCAGAAATTATCTTTAAAGACTCATCCCTTGGCTCAGGTATGGTTCCCTCCGAATTATAATACTGTTCATTAAACATGCTTGCGCCCTCCTGACGCCACATCTGAGTATGCGGCAAGCTTCCCGAATATCCTACAATTTGAGAATGATCAGTAATAAAGATGGAAATGTTATCCATTACATTGGAAATTGCTTTTGCCCTCCTCAGCATCAATGGATCATCCTCATTCTCTTTCCAAGATTCTGTAAATAGTTGTGGTCTCTCTAAATCCATCTTTAAGCCTGGAACATAACTCCCTCCTTTGGCTCCCTTCTTCCATACCGACTTTCTCAAATAATCAAGACGTTTGGAACGTTTTTTTTCAGCTACCCACCACCATTCCCTATTCTTCTCAAGCTCTTCTATTGATTTATCTGGCGCACTCTTTATCTTCGCTTTTAGTTCCTCCATTTTTAATACCCCCCAATTTATCGTGTTTATTGGTATTATATTCCTGTTTATCACATGATACACATATATTAAATGATAAACATACATTCCAAAATATTGATTTATATCTACTATCTTTCACAAATAACCAAATAACAAAAACCGCACTAGCATTATGCCAGTGCGGTTAATATTAACATAATTGGTCAAACCCTTTAATCATCCATAGTATGACAACATTCTGCTTATGTCCACAGCATTCCACAAATTTACAATTTATTACCAACACATGCACTACCTCCTCTTGACATTGCTCAGCATCCTTTAACTATACCCTGATCAACGCACAACCCATCACATCATTCTAAAAATGATCCATATACCCTTGTTATTAGAAATGTTTCCCTCTGGATAATAGAACTTCCGATTAACATGCATTCAATTAGCTGTCATTTTTTATTAAGATTTAACCAATAACGCTTAACCCTTCAACCTATTTCATCTGTCGATAAACTCGGCTCACTGACGGATCAGCGATCTCTGCAGCATCCTTATCAATAAACTCCATCTCGTCATAATGCTTACAATTACTAGCATTCATATTCCATCCTGCCAGATAGGCTGATTCACCCTCCGTAACGAATACTGGAGGGTTGCTCTCAATATTTGATCCCCCCTTTAAAACCTTACACCAACCTGTTCCATCTTGAGTAAATTGACGCGCACCAAAATTCTTGCATTTACCGCACGCTCTATCAGGCATTTTTTCTCTTTCTTCCATGCTTTTTGGCTTGGCTATAAGAGAACTTGCCCCATCCTTCCATTCTGAACCCTTTCTTGGCATCATTAGCCTCCTTTCAATATTATATTACTATTTTCAAAAATCCCGATTAAACAGGACTATCATTTTCCATTTCTATCCTAATCCCTGTATAGTCCTCTGTATAATATTGTCCTGCGTCTTGCGACTGATATCAACAAAATGAGCGCTGTATCCAGCCACCCTTACTATTACCTCCTGGTATTGCTCTGGGTCCTTCTGTGCAGCCCTCAGCGTCGCGTCATCTACCATGTTAAATTGAACATGATCAAGTCCTAAATCTGCCCATGTCTTTATGTACGACTTCCACAACT
>JAXHTS010000055.1 GCA_034190085.1 Spirochaetota bacterium | reverse complement strand
ATTGTTTTACCGCTTCTCTCCAGTAACTCTACTGAATCGATCTTAAATTGTTTGTCAAATTTTCTTCTTGATTTCATTGACTCCTCCGTTAAGCTTATTATCGTTTCTTTTGCTTAACTTCGTGTCATCTTTTTTGGGGCAAGGCCATTTTATCGATACTTATACAAAGGTTGCTTTTGTTAAACTCTACACTACTAAAATTGCTATTACAGCTGCGGATATTTTAAACGATAGAGTGTTGCCATTTTTTAAGGAGCAAGTGATTCCCCTTTTGAGGATATTAACAGATAGAGGGACTGAGTATTGTGGAAAAATGGAAAACCATGAATATCAGCTGTATTTAGCAGTTGAGAATATCGATCATTCTAAGACAAAAGCCAGGAGTCCTCAATCGAATGGTATTTGTGAACGATTTCATAAAACAGTTTTGAATGAATTTTATCGCATTGCTTTTAGAAAAAAGATTTACAGAGATTTAGAAGAGTTACAAGAAGATCTTGACAATTGGATAAAAGAATATAATGTTGCGAGGACACATGCTGGTAAATATTGTTTCGGAAAAACGCCTATGCAAACATTTTTAGATTCGAAAAGTATTGCTATAGAAAAGATGCTGGATAATAACTTACAGACAACAAAAGAAAATGAGAGTGTCAGATTAAATGCTGGCTAGTGCAAATAAAGTGCGCCCATTATTTCTTATAAGGCGCTCACTTTTAAATTTATTTATTTTCGGCTTGTTTAGGTTAAAATCCAATGTTTAGGTGTTATGATTTTTTAGGGATCTTGATGTTTGATATTATATTTTTTCATTAATGCCTGAAAATTTGTTCGTTGCATGCCTGTATCTTCGGCAGCTTTTGTGACATTCCATTTATTTCTAGTTAGAGCTTCTATAACAAAGGTCTTTTCCACTTCTATAACTGCATTTTCCCTTGCTTTTTTTTTGTTCTCTTTCAATTCGATATTTGTCATAGGCGCTGAATATTTATTTGTGTTATTAGAAATGCTGTTTTCATCAATATCTATAATATTATTTATATTTTCGGATGATAAAAGATCATCATCAGAGATAATAACAAGTCTTTCAATAGCGTTCCTTAATTCTCTAACATTCCCGGGCCAATTATATTTCATCATAATGTCCATTGCTTCTTTAGAGAATTCTTTGGGTCTTTTATCAAGGGTTTGGCATATCTGTCTTAAAAAATTATATGCTAGTATTGGAATATCTTCAGGTCTCTTCCTAAGAGGGGGAACATCTATGGAAAAAACATTTAATCTATAATAGAGGTCTTCGCGAAATTTTTCTTTCTCTATCATCATTTTAAGATTACGGTTGGTTGCTGCAATAAGCCTGATATCGACCCTCTTGACCTTCTCAGAACCGACTGGTCTAAATTCACGGGATTCCAGCACCCTTAATAATTTTTTTTGGGTATCCATTGGTATATTGGATACCTCATCCAAAAAGAGTGTACCATTGTCAGCAATTTCAAATAATCCGCGTTTACCAGTGGAAGCTCCGGTAAATGATCCCTTGGTATGGCCAAAGAGTTCACTTTCTAAAAGACTTTCAGCCAGGGTGCTGCAATCAACTGGAATAAAGTGCATGTCTTTTCTTGAACTGTGATTGTATATTGCGCGTGCGATCAGTTCCTTGCCTGTTCCGCTTTCACCAGTAATTAAAACAGTTGAATCTGTAGGCGCAATTTTTTCAATTAGCTCAAATATCCTTATCATTTCATCACTTATACCGATTATATTATCCAGTCCATATTTGTGGGGAGTAACTTTACATCTATATATATGTTTCAGTGATTGCATTCTTTTTATCGATGCGTCTCTGACAACAGAAAGCAGTTCGTCAGGTGTGAAGGGTTTAGGGAGATAATCAAAAGCGCCTTTTTTAATGCTTTCAACTGCATTTGATATAGTGGAATACCCTGTTATTATAATAACCTGAATCTCTGGATAATTTTTTTTAGTAAATTCCAGAATGTCCATTCCTGATATCTCAGGCATCTTAAGATCTGTTATAACAATATCGAATTCATTATTTTTAATAAGTTCTATACCCTCTTTACCCTTAAGTGTTGTCTTTATTTCATATCCTTCTTCTCCTAGAAAGCGTTCACAACTGCCGCATACTACTGGTTCATCATCAATGAGAAGAATCCTCATTTTTTCATGCATCGTACACACCTTCATCATTAGTTTTATTAAAACATTCAATTGGCAATATTATTGTAAATGTTGTGCCAATTTCAACCTGGCTATCGACAATAATCTGGCCACCATGTCTCTTAATTATTCCATAACTTACAGCGAGTCCAAGTCCTGTCCCTTTCCCAATCTCTTTAGTAGTAAAAAAGGGGTCAAAAATTTTATCTATAGACTCATATGGAATACCGTATCCTGTATCTGTGATATATATAATAATATTGGTATAATTTTCATTTATATTTGTTTTAATAATTAGATCTCCACCGTCTGACATGGCTTCAACAGAATTCAGCATAATGTTAATTAAAACCTGTTCAATTTGGTTGATGTCAATCTTAATGTCAGGCAAATTGTTACATAGATTAAGTTTTAGGTTTATTTTCTCAAAAAATATTTGATTCTTGATAATAGAAATAGTGTCTTTGATAACATCATTGATATTAGCTGATTCCTTGTGTGGAATGCTTTCTCTTGCAAAGTTTAATAAATTGCTTATTATTTCACGACAACGAGTTGTCTCTTTCACGATTATTTCTATATCTTTCCAATTTTGAGTGTCTTCAGGGAATTTTTTTAGTAGCAGGTGCCCATACATAAGAACACCTGTTAATGGATTATTAATCTCATGGGCTACCCCTGCTGCCATTCTACCTAAAGCAGCCAACTTTTCTGAACGCATTAGTTGCAGTTGGGTTTGTTTTGCTATCTTTATGTCCCTTTCCTGGAGTTTAAAAGCCATTATGTTAAATGATTTTTCTAACTCTCCTATCTCATCATTTGAATCAATTTTTGCGCTTAAAGTAAAATTACCTTTTGAGATTTGTTGAGATGCATTAACTAAAAATTTTATTGGTTTTGTTATTCGGTTGGCAATTATATTTGATACAAGAAATACTATGATCATACCAAGCATTGTAACTCCAAGGAAAATAAGCAATGCTTCCCTCTTCATATCAACAAATTGTTGTTCAATCATTCCCAAACCGATCATTCCAATAATTTGTTTATCAATGTCTCTAAGCGGTAAATAACCTGTTATATACCATGAATTGACAACATAGGCTCTCCCAATGTACTGATTGCCATTTTCTATGACTTTTTTGTATACCTCTTTTGAAGCCCTTGTGCCCACAGCTCTTTCTCCATCATCTGTAGGAACATTTGTAGCAATACGAATATCCTTCTGGAAGATCGATACTCTCCCTATATCCATGCCTTTGTGTTTATTATATACAATTTTTTTTATTTTATCGACAAGATGGAAATTTTGGTTTATGATATCTCCTCCATATAAAATGCCAATAAAATCGCCATTATCACTCCATATCGGTGCTGCTGCCTTTAGTATCATAGCATATCCCCCTTTATCTGCTTTCTCTATGTTATAATTTATACGCTTCTCAATGTGCCTTCCTTCATTTATTAAATCCGATTGCGGTACTAATATAAACCCGCAAACAATCTTTTTGCTCGCTAATACTTTGTTAATAATTTGATCATTGCTTTGATCATCTCCAAAGATTACAGGATTATGCCCTCTGTATATAACAATACCATTTTTATCAGTAATCGCTGCTATATCCATTTTTACAGTATTAATAATTTGATCTAAACATTCTTTCAATGACGTGATATCTTTAATCATAAGAGATATCTTAATACAATCTCTTAAAGTTGAGAAGTAAATTGTGTTTTGAATTGTATCGGTTCTATTATTTATAAATTCTTTTGCTGAGTTTAAATCGGTTAAAATTTTAATTTGAACTTGATTTAACATTCCTTTATTGATAATAAATATTCCAATGACTGAGGTAATAAGTCCAGTCATCATAATTATTATGGTAAAAACAATTACGAGTTTTGTCTTTAAATATATTTTCATTATAAATATTGATTTATAGATCGTAAGAATTGTTGAATAACCAGGTATAATAAACAAACAGATATAATCGCATTAATCAGATAGAATAATTTAAAGGTAGGGTAGATTTACCTTATGATAAGTCATAATAAATAATATTGCTAAAGTGCAATTATTAAAAGAATTTAATCAATATGCAAAGTCAAGTAGAAAAATGATCGTTTGCTGTTGGTAATTACGTTTTTCAGATTATGATTTACGTTACTATATTCAATTTGTCGTTTTATTTAAATTTGAATTCAAGTAATCAATAGCCTTCTAATTATAGCTCTAAAAATTATTTGTCTTATGCTCATATGTACATATGTAGGAATATTCCTACATTCGTTATACGAAATTATCTACAAAATTAATATAGATAATCTCAATTATAAATCAGGTTTTCTATAATTGATATATTGTAATAAAGTGGATAAATTATTTTTAGCTTTTTTATAAACATAAGCAATAAGAGGAATAAGCTTTCTTGATAATAATTTAATTACCCAAGGAGTGAAATTATGTTTATTGTTAGTGGAAATAAAAGAACAGGGGATTTTGATAGTATTTTATTAACTGAGGATAACTTAAAAAAAGTTTTAAGTCGTTCAAAGAGATATTTTAAAAAGATAACTAGTATAATATATTTTGTATTGTAAATCAATGGAGGCGCTAATGCTTAATAATAATCCAATAACTGAGATGATTACAGATAATAATAAGGCTATTAAAAAAGTAGTAATAGTAGAGGATTCATTGTTGATTTTAGCTAAAATTGTAGAGATGCTTTCATATATTAAGGAAGTTGAAATTTCAGGTGTATCAGGAATACCATTTGATGCAATAGAAAAAATTAATAAACAAAAACCCGATTTCGTAATACTGGACATCAAACTACAAGGAGGTAGTGGAATAGATGTATTAAAAAAGATTAAGATTAGTTGCCCGAATACTAAAGTTATTATATTAACTAACTATGCTTATCCCCTGTACAAGCTTAGATGTATTGATCTTGGAGCAGATTATTTTTTTGATAAATCAAAAGATTTTGATAAAATTTATGAATTATTATCATAAATAAGATTATGCAAATCCAATGGATTTGTTATCTATAAAAATATTAGTATTTGTAAAAATTGAAGAAAACAATCAGGACATGATTATAAAGGAATATTTAAGCATGCAATAATTAGGCTGTGTTATAGAATAAAAGAGTAATGGAAGATACTATACAAATATGGAAAGATAAATATCCTGAAAAATTTATTGATGAGGACGCTATCTTTCAAAATATTCGGCGCGGTAACAGGATATTCATAAGTACGGGATGTGGCGAGCCGGAATATCTCGTTAATGCGCTAATAAAGTATGTGGAATCAAATCCAAAAGCAGTGGCTGACGCTGAGATTTTTCATATATGGACACTCGGTGTCGCTCCTTATACAGATGAGAAGTTTAAAGACAATTTTAGACATAATTCCTTTTTTGTTAGTAACAACACCAGGGAATCTGTCAATAAAGGATTGGCAGATTATACTCCTATATTTCTTTCACAGGTGCCTGGCTTAATAGCTAAAGGATTGATCCAATTTGATGTAGCGCTGATTCATACATCTTTGCCAGATAAAAATGGATACCTGAGTTTAGGCATAAGCGTTGATATTGCCCCAGCTGCGATTACAAATGCATCCCTCGTTATCGCTCAGATCAATTCAAATATGCCTCGAGTGCATGGGGATTCTTTTATTAATATAAAGGATATCGATTTTGTCCTTCCGCATGATGAGCCTTTATTAGAGTTTTCGCCTAAAGTTCCGGATGAAATTGCTCAGCAGGTTGGGAAGTATGTTTCACAGATAGTCAATGACGGCGATACTATACAGGTCGGTTATGGCAGTTTGCCAAATGCAGTTCTATATAACATGCAGGATAAGAAGCATCTTGGAATCCATACAGAGCTTATAACAAATTCGGTAATTGAATTGATCAAAAAAGGGATTGTTGATAACTCGATGAAGAGCAGAAATTGGGGCAGGACAGTGGCGACATTTTGTATGGGCTCTAAGGAAACCTATGAATTCCTTAATGATAATCCGATAATAAGGTTTAGGACCATAGATTATACCAGCAATCCGTTAGTTATATCTAGTATAAACAATATGACCGCAATTAATTCAGCATTGCAGGTTGATCTAACCGGTCAGGCAACGGCTGAGTCAATTGGGAGTACTTTTTTCAGCGGTATTGGCGGAAGCGCTAATTTTATGCGCGGCGCTGTCTTGGCGACTGGAGGCAAGAGCGTGCTAGTGCTTCAGTCTACTGCGAGGAACGGCGAAGCTTCGCGTATTGTTCCCTTGCTAGATGCGGGTGCTGGCGTTACATATACAAGAGGAGATATTCATTATATCGTTACTGAACTGGGCATTGCGTATATTCATGGCAAGAATATCAGGGAGAGAGCAATGGATCTGATTGCTATTGCTCATCCTAAATTTAGGCCATGGTTGATTGAGGAAGCAAAAAAAATAAATCTTATATATAAAGATCAGGCGTTTATCCCTGGCAAGAAGGGGGAATATCCTGAACATTTGGAAGCATATAGGACAACTAAAAGCGGGATTAATATTTTTTTGCGGCCGGTTAAAATTAATGATGAGACCTTAATTAAGGATTTTTTCTATTCTCTTTCGGATAAAAGTCTTCAGAGAAGATTTTTAAGCAAGATGTTCAGCGTTCCACATAAGATGAGGCAGAAATTTGTAGTTATTGATTACACGATGGATATGGCAATACTCGCTATTATCAAAGAAAATGATAAAGAGATTTTGATAGGAATAGGGCAGTATTATAAAAATGAAACCAATAATACTGCTGAAGTGGCCTTTGCAGTTAGGGATGATTATCATAATAAGGGAGTAGGGACAGAGCTTTTGTCATATTTATCAATACATGCAAAGAAAGAGGGTCTTCAGGGATTTACTGCAGATGTTTTTTATGAGAATAGACCTATGATACGCCTATTCGAATCAATGGGTTTTGATATATCAAAAAGAATTGAACTTGGTGTTGTTGAACTAACTATGAGATTCGTATAATTTAAATAATTGAAGGATAAGCGGCGTGATTAAATATCTGTTTCAACCCAGAAGTTTTGCATTAATTGGCGCTTCACAAAATGAGAATAAAATTGGATATAAAGTATTGAAAAATATCATTTCAGGCGGGTTCGATGGCAGACTATATTCCATAAATCCGAAAGGCGGAGAAATCGATGGGATGAAGGTATATAAAAGTATTGATGATATTGATGATACAATTGATTGCGCCTCTTTAGTATTACCAGCAAGATCTGTCATTGACGCAGTTAAGGATTGCGCGAGAAAGAAGGTAAAATATTTGCAAATTTTAAGCTCAGGATTTTCGGAGATTGGCAATGATGCTGAAGAAAGGAAGATTGTATCTATTGCTCGGGCTTCAGGAATGCGCGTTGTGGGGCCAAATATGTTTGGTATATATTCTTCTGTTTCATCTTTGAACTCAACCTTCTCTTCATCACTTATTAGCCCAGGACATGTCGCCATACTTACTCAAAGCGGGGCTCTTGGAATTGCGATGATAGGCAAAACCGCTGTTGAGAATATAGGATTATCCGCTATTGTCTCGATTGGCAATAAATGTGATATTGATGAATCTGACCTGCTAGAATACTTGACCCTTCAAGAAGAAACAAAGGTAATTTTTATGTATATGGAGGGTATAAAGAAAGGGGAAAGATTGATTGAAGCATTGAAGAATGCGACGAAAAAAAAACCCGTTATTGTTTTAAAATCCGGGGGTTCAACAAGGGGCGCTTTAGCTGCAGCTTCGCATACCGGTTCGCTTGCTGTTCCTGATGAGATTTTTGGCGCGATTATGAAACAGTGCGGGGTACTCAAAGCAAACAATTTAGAAGAGGCTTTCAATTGGTGCAAGTTTCTTGCTGAAAGTCCTAAACCAATGGGTTTTAGAAATGTTATTCTTACAAACGGTGGCGGCATTGGCGTTCTTGCAGCCGATGCGTGTGAAAAACAGATGATTGGTCTCTATGACGATCAGTCATATTTACACAACTTATATAAATCCGTAGTGCCGCCTTTCGGTTCAACAAAGAATCCAATCGATATAACCGGAGGCGCTAAAGCGGAAGATTATAATCTTGCTCTTTCTGTAAACGCTGGAAGTGAAAATATTGACTCGACAATAGCATTATACTGTGAGACAGCGGTTTTTGATTCTGGAAGCATAGAGGAAATGATTACCCGTACCTATAAAATGCACAAAGAGAGAGGCAAGCCAATAGTCTATGTAATAGTTGGAGGAGTGAATGTTGAAAATTCTGTAAATAGATTAAAAAACCAGAGAATTCCAGTATACAATGAAGTGGACCATGCAGTATCTTGCTTAGGCGCATCCTGCAGGTTTTATGGATACTTAAATGATAGATCAGATGATATTGAGGTGGCGGAAATTAATGACCAAAAAATTAACAATATTATCGATTATGCTATAAATGATGGTAGAACTTTTTTATTGGCCCATGAAGGGGCTTCTGTAATGGAAGCCGCTAGAATAACAATGCCTATAAACAGAATAGCACACAGCTTGCATGAGGCTTTGCAATATGCTGAGGAGATTGGATATCCTATTGTGATGAAGGTAGTATCTAGAGACATCCTGCACAAGAGTGATGTTGGAGGCGTAATGCTTGATTTATTGAATCGAGATGAAGTAATCGACGCATATGAGGCAATAATACATAAATGCAAGGCATATAATCCAAATGCAATAATTGATGGTATTGAAGTCTGTCAGATGGCTGCCCAGGGAATAGAGCTGATTCTCGGGGCGCGAAGAGACCCTTCATTTGGGCCTATTGTAATGTGTGGTCTTGGAGGAATATATGTGGAATTTATAAAGGATGTATCTTTTAGAGCTATACCATTAAATCGAAGTATAGCAATGTCAATGCTGGAGGAGACCATAGCATATTCCCTGTTATTAGGAGCAAGAGGGGAAAAGAAGAAGGATATTGATGCTGTAGTAGATAGTATAATAAAAATTGGGACAATAATTGAAAAATGTGACAAGATATCAGATATTGAGATCAATCCCATAGTTGTATATGATGAAAACAAGGGACTAAAGGCTCTGGATGCAAGAATATTAATCTATAGCTCAATGGAGGCAAGATGAAAAAGATAGTAATCTCATCGATACGTGAGTGCGTTGGCAAAACCAGCATAATCGCTGGATTTGTAACTGCTGTGAATAAGAGGTTTGGATATATTAAGCCTTTGGGTGATAGGCTTGTATATTATCGAAAAAAGAGCTGGGATTACGATTCTCATACAATTGTAAAACTTCTAGGTTATGAAGGGGATCTCGAAAGTCATTCGGAAAATATTACAATAGGCTTTGACCATTCAAAACTTAGATATATGTATGATGAAGAGGGAATAAAGGAAACTCTCTCTGAGATGGTCGGAGATATAGGCCGTGACAATGATGTGTTGTTTATTGAGGGTGGTCGAGATCTAAGTTTTGGGACATCGGCGCATCTTGATCCGCTTTCAATATCAAAATATATAGACGGAAAAGTCATTATTATTATAAGCGGCGATAGTGATATGATAATAGACGATATACAATTTATAAATAAATATTTAAATTTGGATGATATTAATTTTGGTGGTATTGTAATAAACAAAGTTAATAATATCGACGAGTTTTATAATAATTATATTCCCCTTATTGATAAAATTGGTATAGATGTTTTCGGAGTTCTGCCTTATAAAGAAGAATTGACTTACTTTAATGTTGGATTTTTGGCAGAAAGTCTTTTTGCCAAGGTTATTTCAGGTGAAAAGGGTTTGAAGAACATCGTAAAAAACATTCTAATTGGTACAATGTCAACCACCAACTCGATGATGTCTCATTCTATAACTAGAGACAATCAACTAATGATAACCAGCGGAGATAGAAATGATATAATACTTAATTCGATAAAGAGCGGCAATATCGGGATAATTTTGACTAATAATATTGTGCCGTCTCAGAACATCATTTCAAAAGCGGCCGAGCATAATATCCCATTACTTCTTGTACCCATGGATACATATCAGGTGTCTAAAAGAATAGATGAGATGGAGGCTTTATTGACAAGCGAAAGTAATGATAGGATTAAGCTATTGGCTCAATTAATAGAGAAAAATGTAAATATTGATAATTTCCTTAGGTAACAAGAGTTATGTTAAAGCAAAAATATATAAAGGTACTATGTTTCATTCTGTGCATCATGTTTACGGTTGTTATTGGGTATATTCGTTATTCATTAGGTGTGGAACTGGCATTTTCAATATTTTATTTAATCCCGATCACAATGACCACAATGGTAAATGGAAGAATATCAGGTATTTTTATGTCCATTTTCAGCACAGCGTCATGGCTTATAGCTGATGTTATGTTGTTGGAAAATTTTTCAGGCAAATATATCCCTTTTTTGAATGAAACCTTTAGGTTTATTGTCTTTTTGTTTATTGTTTTTTTAGTATCAAAATTGATGCATTTATTACATAAGCAAGAAGAGATTGCTGCGACAGATCCTTTGACAGGGATAGCTAATAGAAGATTTTTTTATAAACAGGCGGAGAATGAGTTAAAGAGGATTCAGAGACATAAATATCCCCTTTCTATTGCATACATAGATCTTGATAATTTTAAGTTTATAAATGATAAATTTGGACATAATGAAGGAGATCATTTATTGAATGTAGTTGCTCAGAGCATAAAAAAAAATATTCGAACTATTGATATATTTGCGAGATTAGGAGGCGATGAATTCGCGATACTATTTATAGGAAGTGGAGCGGAAGCGGCCTTTTCAATTTCCAATAAGCTTAATACTAATTTATTAAGGTTAATGAAAGAACATGGCTGGCCTGTGACATTTAGTATCGGGATTGTCACTTATGAAACACCCCCATCTAGTGTAGATGAATTGATAAATTGTGCTGACAAGCTTATGTATCAGTCAAAACGTAGCGGTAGGAATATGATTAGCTCTAAATTAATAAATTAAGGAATTTATCATTTTATATGATATAGCAATTATCATATAAATATTAAAATATTAGTGTTAATAGTATACAAAAAGAAGATTTCGAATGCGAATTATGTTAATAGTATTTATTGGCAATGTTATTTTCTCGGTTTTCTAATAGGATTTATTTTGTATAAAATATGGAGGGAAAAATGACGGATATTGCAAAATTTGCCAGCTTGCATAATCATTCGATGTATTCCGATGGTACTTTTCAAATTAAAGAACTAATTGATAAAGCTCACGAGAAAAATATCGATCTGCAAAATAAAAGGAAAATGATGATTAAGGGATTTGCCATCGTTGATCATGATTTTTATCCTAGCGAATCTATAATAAAAGAGGAGAGAGAATATGCTTCCCAATATGATATTGAATTAATTTTCGGCACTGAGATAAGCGCTGACAGCGCTAATGTGCATATTGTTGGGTATGAGCTTGATCCAACATGTTATTCGATATACCATTATATGTTAAAGGAGCAGTTCAAGAGGGTGGAAGCCTTTGAAGACACCTGTCGACGATTAAACCGTTTATTTGAGAAAGAGGGCCTTTCAATAGACTTGTATAGGGATATAGGTCCAAGCGCCCTTAAAAAGGACAAGTATGGAAGAGTAATCGAGCATGGACCCTTAAGATGGCATTATTTGAGGCAAGCAATGGTGGAAAGGGGAATGGCAAAAGACAGGAGGGATGCGGATATACTTATTGGCCCGGGAGGTCCTTGTTATCATCAGAGGGAGACTATAGACAGCATTACAGCGTTAGACCTGATCAAGGATTGCGGAGGCATTGCTGTAATAGCCCATCCCCATCAGATACCAGAGAACTTCCGCTGGAGGGTTATAAGTTCATTAATAGAGGCCGGGATTGATGGAATTGAGGCTTATCACAAATCATACTTTGAGCCGGAGAATGAGAACATATATGTAAAACTTGCAAAAGAAAATAACCTTATGGTATTATCCGCTACTGACACGCATGATAACATTGAGGATATCGAAAGATTCTTGGTCCCCTACAAGATATTTGAGAGCATTAGATCAGCAGGGTATTCGCTTTATCGTGCTGACAAGGTTGTAAATTAAGCGTTGCTCTAATTTTATAGTGGAGGATTGATAAGGGGGGACTTATAATAGAGATATCGTCTTTAGTTGTTAATAAGTTTTTCCGCCGATGGATCAAAAGGTGATAAGCTCGAATATAATTTAGATTCAATTGATATTAAATAAATATACCCTCATTAGGTCTTGTAAAAGGCTTTACTTGAAACTATAACTCCTATAATTCTTCTCTTCAATACTCATTCCAGAGAATAATTTTATTTTTATCCTCTACAATTTGATTTTTTTAATATAGTTTATTAATATAATCTTAAGAGTCTGTATTTGAAGTGAAATGGGATGAAAGTAATTTCAAGTGAATTCTAGATATTCTGAGTTTTATTATACCTTTTGAATTAGGATATAGAGTTCGTTTTGGTAATTATTTCATAATTATCAATAATCATAAAAGAGTAATGTAAGATATTGATACAATCTATTTTAGAATTTATAAATGAAAAACGTCACATAGATCTCAGTGATTATAGAAGAGAAATTGTAGAAAATACTATACATAGAAGAATATTTTTGTATAAATGTTTAAATATTAGCGAATATCTTGATTATCTCAAAGATCACGATGATGAGATTGGTAAATTACTCGATGAAATTATAATTAATACAAGCAGCTTCTTCAGAAATACCCTTACCTTTGAATATTTTTATAAACATATCCTTTTAAATATTATATATGATAAAATAAAGAAGAAAGAAAATAATATAAGGATATGGTCAACCTGTTGTTCCACCGGTGAAGAGCCCTATAGCCTAGCAATTTTAATAAATGAGTTTCTTACCAGAACTAAAATATTATTTAATATTGATTTTTTTGCAACTGATATTGATGTAGATGCTCTGAATAAGGCCAGAAAGGGTATCTATTCTCCTGAGAGCGTTATTGATGTAAAATATGGTTTATTCAGGAAATATTTTTCATGTATTGATGAAGTACATGAGCAGTATATTATTCATCCCTGTATAAAAAAAATAGTGAATTTTTCTTTGTACGATATTCTTGACAAAAAAACCTCTGTGCCTGAAGAAAGTATATATGGAGACTTTGACATTGTATTATGCCGAAATGTGTTGATATATTATAGCGTTGAATCACATGATTTTATATTCAACAAAATATACAGATCTCTTGTAAAGGGCGGTTATCTTTTTCTTGGTGAAACAGAGATGCCAACCTTACGATACATTAATCGCTTTCAACGGATAGATAAATGTTGTCATATTTATACTAAAATTTGATCGCATTACTGAGGGCAAATGAATCTTCGATTTAAAAGCATTAAAACAAGATTGCAGTTTTGGTTTATTGCGCTCGCCATCCTTCCTCTCATTATTATAAGCATATATATTTATAATAGCAGATCAGAAGCAATAAAAAATAGGGAATTTGAAAAGTTAAAAGCCATAATGGATTTAAAGGTTAAATCCATTGACATCTGGTTAAATGATAGAATTTCAAATATAATTACAGTAAAAGATGATCTGTATAGTAAAAATATCGAATATATTATAAATAAAAAGGATAGAAATATTCAAGATCTAAAGAAATTCGAGATGATGAGAAATGATTTAAAGCGTTATATGAATAACTATCAGTTTTATGATGAAATTTCTGTCATCAATGCACAATCAGGAATTGTTGAGATTTCTTCGGATTTATCTTTTGAAGGAAAAGACAGATCCATGAATGCCTACTTTATTAAGCCCTTAATGAGCAAGGATTTATATATTGATGATATCTATTATTCGAAGAGACTTAATAAACCTGTTATGGTTATATCAATACCCATGTTTTGTTTAGAGCGTAAAGGCAGACATCCTATCGCCATTGTAGCGGGCAAAATAGATTTGAAACATTATCAAGATGATTTGCTTCTTGACCATACAGGCATGGTGAACACAGGCGAGACCTTTATCATTAGTCGCGATGGCATTGTGTTAAGCGAGTTAAGATGGGACAGGGATGCCATGTTAAAGAGGAGAATAGTAGCAGAACCCGTATCTCTGGTATCAAAAGGTAATCGAGGGATTATAGAAACAAGGGATTATAGAGGAGAGAAGGTATTAGCTGCATATTCGTATCTTCCCCTAACTCGATGGGGATTTGTAGCCAAACAGGATATAAATGAGGTCTATCAGCCAATTTATAAAATGATGAGGCAATTAATAATATATTTAATAATATCTTTTGTCTTCGTATATTTTATCTCCAAGGGATTGGCAAATAGACTTTCAAGGCAGATAATTCATATGTCTAGGGTCGCTAATAGAATTCGCCTAGGGGATTTGGAAGCAAGAAATGATGTTGTTGGTGAAGACGAGGTCGCCGATTTGGGGAATATCTTTAATGAAATGGCTGATTCCATTAAGACTCAATTTGAGGTTCAAATCGGGAATGCTGAGATAATAAATAAATTATTAGTCACAACAGGAATTTATGATTTCAGGAGGGAACTCCTATCTATTTTAATTAAAATTACAAAATCCGATTTTGGAGCTTATTTTGTATTGGAAAGAGAAGAGGATAAATATTGTCCTTTTTATTCAATTGGGTTAAACGCTGAAGCCTTGCAATCTTTTAATGCTAAAATTCTAGAGGGTGAGTTCGGAAAAGCAATAGAGACTAAAAATGTCAGTCATCTTAAAGAGATTCCAAAAGATAGTATTTTGAAATTCAAAACATTTGCCGGGGATTATTTACCTAAAGAGATAATTACTATCCCAATTGTTATTCAAGATGAAGTGCTTGCTGTTATTTCCCTTGGCGCCCTGAATCGCTATTCTGCACAAAGTATGGAAATTATTAAAATAGGTTGGAAGAGCATCAATACAGGGATAGCTAATCTGCTTGCTAATGAAGAAACTATAAGGTTGGCGGAAGAATTGAATAGCAAAAACAGTGAGCTAGAGATTCAGTCAAAGGAGCTTAATTTGCAGGCCTCTCTCTTAGCTCAGCAATCGGATGAATTGCGGCATCAGAATATTGAGCTGATGACACAGAAAGATAAGATTGAGGAAGCAAATCGATTAAAGAGCGTATTTCTTTCAAATATGAGTCATGAGCTGCGAACCCCTCTTAATTCCATTCTTGCCCTTTCACGCGTTTTAATTATGCAAACTAAGGATAGACTTACACACGAAGAAATAGAATATCTTAATATAATTGATCGAAATGGTAAAAATCTTTTATATTTAATAAATGATATCCTTGATATATCAAAAATAGAAGCAGGTAAAATAGAGATAAAACTTAATACCTTTTCCTTGAAAGCAATAATAGATTCAATTGTTGAATCCCTTTTGCCCATAGCAGATGAAAAAGGCATAGAGTTAAAAAAAGATATCGCTGATGACCTACCGAGAATTGAGAGTGATAAGAAAAGGGTAAATCAGATTCTTCAAAATATTATTGGAAATGCAATAAAATTTACTGATGAGGGAAGCGTTACAATAGATGCCTCAACTGATGATGAGAATATATTTATTAAAATTATTGATACAGGAATTGGTATTTCGGAAGAGGAAATTCCTATTATATTCAGTGAATTTTCGCAATTAGATAGTTCTTTAACAGGCAGGTATGGGGGCACAGGACTTGGACTTGCTATTGCTTATAAAACAGCAGAAATAATCGGTGCTGAGATCAAAGTCGCGAGTGAACTACATAAAGGTTCTACATTTACTGTAATTCTTCCAATAAAATGGGAAAAATCAATTGATTTTGTTATGGATAATTCTTCTGAGAATGGAGAAATATATGATCCTGTAATAGGTAAAAGGATCTTGCTTGTGGAGGACAATGAGGTTGCTGTTAATCAGATGAAAAAAATTCTTGTAAAAGAAGGATTTATTATTGATATAGCTAATGATGGGAGGGAGGCGATTGAATATTTAAAATATTCTATTCCTGATGGTATTATACTAGACCTGATGATGCCAGGGATGGATGGCTTTGATGTTTTAAATGATATACGCTCAAAGAAATCTACTGAATCTATTCCTGTACTTGTGCTTACCGCAAAAGATTTAACTGCTGAGGATATGAAAAAACTCACTAATAACAATATTCAGCAGTTGATTCAAAAGGGAGATATCAATAAAAAAGAATTATTATTCAAAATACAGCAATTATTTAAAAATAAGTCCATCAATGACAGGGGATTGGACAGTTCCAATAATAATGACAAAGATGAGATTAAAAATAAAGCAAATGATAAATTAATTCAGCGGGAAAATAGTAAATATAATGTCCTTATAGTCGAGGATAATCCGGATAATATGATTACAATTAAGGCTGTGCTTGGCAAAAGATATAATATATTAGAGGCAGTTGATGGAGAAAGCGGGCTAAGTTTAATTTATGAGAATCTTCCCGATTTAGTTCTTCTTGATATCGCATTGCCCCAAATGAGCGGCTTTGACATTATCAATAAAATAAAGAGTAGCGAAGCTGCAAGGCATATTCCGGTTATCGCATTGACCGCATTTGCGATGTCGGAAGACAGAAAGAGAATCCTTGATGCCGGTTTTGATGATTATATATCTAAACCAGTCGAGCCGGAGGTGGTTCTAAGAACGATAAGAAAAAACCTGGGAGAATAGATATTATGCCTAAGATATTAGCAATCGATGATAAAAGGGATAATTTAATATCAATCAGGGCCTTATTAAAAAATCTTATTCCTGAGTGCGAGGTTATTACAGCAGAATCTGGATATGAAGGCCTGAAAAAAGCTATCGAGGAATTGCCAGATACTATATTGTTAGATATTAAAATGCCAAACATGGATGGATATGAAGTATGCGAAAGGCTGAAATCAGATTCTAAGACAAAATACATACCAGTTATTATGTTGACTGCCATCGATATTGATATTGAAAGCAAAGTAAAGGGTATGGAAATTGGGGCTGATGCATTTTGTGCAAAACCTATTGATGAAATGGAATTAGCGGCTCAGATTAAGGCAATGTTGCGAATAAAGAAAGCAGAAGATTTGTTGCATAAAGAGAAAAATTTGTTAGAGGATATGGTCGTAGAGAGAACAAAAGAGCTTAAAGATAGCGAAAGAGAATTGCGCAATCTTTCCCAACATTTGTTGGAAGTAAGAGAGGAGGAGAGGACTGGAATTGCTCGCGAGCTTCATGATGAGTTGGGACAATCATTAACCGCTCTCAAAATGGATTTGGGTTGGATAAGAAGGAAATTGGATGATGATCGAAGCGTTCTTTTACAGAGATTGGAATTAATGTCAACTCTTATAGATAATACAATTGAATCAGTACATCGAATATCATCAGAACTTAGACCAGGCATATTAGATGATTTTGGATTATGTGCCGCAATTGAATGGTTGGCAAGGGAAATTGAGGGGAGAACCGGAATTAAGTGCGTGCTTCGTTTTGATCCAGAAGAAATTAATCATATGGATGATAAACTTATGCTGAATATATTTCGTATTTATCAGGAGGTTTTAACAAATGTTGCGCGGCATTCGCAAGCTACTAAGGTTGATATTGTTTTAGCAGAGGAAGGGAATACAATAAAAATAGAAATAAATGATAATGGCAAAGGTATAACAGAGGAGCAGATTAATAATCCTAACTCCTTTGGAATTATTGGCATTAAGGAAAGAGCCAATTTTTATAATGCCAGGTTATATATAGGAGGCATAAGGGATGTGGGAACAAAAGTAAAAGTAGTATTTCCAATTACATATTCTATTTGATAAATTATTACCTAAATTTTATTATATATATGGATGATGACACGCTTAAGAGGTCAGAATGTTAAAAATTATTATAGCCGATGATCATGCAATTGTAAGATCCGGTCTTAAAGAGATTTTTTCAGAACAGCTTTTCAATGCTGTTACTGATGAGGCAAGAGATGGGCAGGAGTTACTGGAGAAAATAAGAAAAAACATGTATGACATCGTTTTGCTGGATATCTCGATGCCCGGAAGAAATGGATTAGAAATTCTGAAACAATTAAAAATAGAGAAACCAAATATTCCAGTTTTGGTTCTAAGCATGTATCCGGAAAAACATTATGCAGTCAGAATACTGAAAGCCGGGGCATCCGGCTACCTGACAAAGTCTGCCTCGCCTGAAAAAATGATTGAAGCTATTATAAAGGTATCAGAGGGAGGTAAATATATCAGCCCCACTCTCGCTGAAGAACTAGCCGATAATCTTATTCAGGATAACAATATACCACTTCATGAGTCTCTTTCTGACCGTGAATATCAAGTATTTTGCAAGTTGGTAATGGGGAAAAGTGTCTCAGATATTGCCAAGGAGTTATATCTTAGTGTAAAAACAATCAGCACATACAGAAGTAGAATTCTTGAAAAGATGAATATGAAGAATACGATTGAATTAACTCGCTATGCATTAAAAAATAATCTTGTGGATTAACCTTTTTCAATCCGTCGTAACCATCCTTGTAAGCATAATCCTACATTAAACTTATTTAATTTTTTATATATAAATAATCCCAATTCTGAGTTAGAAAATAGATTATCTCCACTTGTAAAAATATTAACTTCGGATAATTTATAACCGTTTAAATAGTGAATTTGGTGCGAACTCTTATAAATTCGTAAATAAATATTTTTATATTAAGTGACAATTTAAATTAGTTTTTACAATAGCTGAAAAATTTAATTTTTAAGAATTTTCCATTATTTATTCATAAAAAATAGATTTCAGAGAGAGGAGGCTTTGATGAAAGTATTAATGTACGGATGGGAATTCCCGCCCTATGTGAGCGGGGGATTGGGCACAGCTTGTTTTGGTATATCCAGAGGTCTGATAGATAACAACGTAGATATTACCTTTGTGCTTCCGACAAAGAAAGGCAAGGGAATAAACAGTCAAGTCAATATAATTGGTGCGGATGAAGTGCCTCTGGTTAATAATATAGGAAAACTAAGAGAACAATTAAAAATGATTAATATTGATTCTTTGGGTTCTTATTCTCCCTATTATACAACTATTGCTAATAGACAATACCTGAAACATTTTTCCTCAGAGGTGCCAACCAGGAAAGGGCAGGCAGGGATTTTGGAATTTACTGGTAATTATGGGGAAAATTTATTAGCAGAAGTAATGAACTATTCTTTAGCAGGAGAATCCTTAAGTTATTATGAGGATTTTGACATTATCCATGCCCATGATTGGCTTACTTTTCCGGCTGGCGTACTAACAAAAAATGCAAGTGACAAGCCCCTTATTGTTCATGTCCATGCAACTGAGTTTGACAGGAGTGGAGATAATATTAACAGGGATGTTTATAATATTGAAAAATATGGCATGGATAATGCCGATAAGATTATAGCTGTGAGCTGTTATACCAAGAATATAATAGTCCGTCATTATGGCATCAATCCTGATAAGATTGAAGTTATACATAATGCAGTTAATAAGGAGAGGCAGTTCGAGAGATACGGTATAAAAAAAAATATTGATGATAAGATAGTGCTTTATCTTGGAAGGGTTACTATGCAGAAGGGGCCTGATTATTTTATGGCGGCAGCAAATCAGGTATTGAAGAAAGTGAAAAATGTAAGGTTTGTCATGGCAGGCAATGGGGATCTTCTGCCTCAGATGATATATAAAATGGCCGAGCAGAGAATAGCGGACAGGTTTCATTTTACAGGATTCTTAAGGGGCGCTGATGTAGAAAGGATGTATGCAATGAGCGATTTATATGTTATGCCTTCAGTTTCAGAACCCTTCGGTCTCACTCCATTTGAGGCATTGGTCTATGATATTCCAATAATAATCTCGAAACAATCAGGGGCTTCGGAAATACTTAAACATGCGATCTGTGTAGATTTCTGGGATGTGAATAGGCTTGCTGACTGCATTGTAGCTATTCTTAACAGTGAAGAGTTATCCAGAGAAATTGTAAAGGAATGCCAGGAAGAGATTAAGGGCGTTGAATGGAATACCGCTGGAGAAAAAATCAAAAGTATTTATTGTAGACTCGCCGCATAAAAAAAATTTTTTTTAAAGGAGATAGTATAATGGTTTCAGTATGTTTTTATTTTCAGGTGCACCAACCATTTCGACTCAAAAAGGGTTATTCATTCTTCGATATCGGAGTAAATCATTTTTACGAGGATGATGATGCGAATCGAGAGATTTGTAATAAGGTAAGCAGGAAATGTTATTTGCCTGCAAATAGAATAATGCTTGATCTTATTGAAAAATTCAAAGGGAAATTCAAGGTTTCCTATTCGATTAGCGGAATTGCGCTTGAACAATTTGAAAAGTATAATCCTGAGGTAATTATTTCATTTCGAGAACTTGCATCTACTGGATGCGTTGAATTTATTACTGAAACTTATTACCATTCGCTATCCTTCCTTTTTTCGAAAAGTGAATTTAACAGGCAAATAATTAAACATATGAAAATTATTTATGGTCTTTTCCAACAGAGACCAACGACTTTTAGAAATACAGAGCTGATTTACAATAATGAACTGGCAAGGCATATTGAGGATTTAGGGTTTACAACAATTCTTGCGGATGGGGTAGATCATATTATGGGATGGCGTTCACCAAATTTTTTATATCGACCAGAGAGTTGTAATAAGTTAAATCTACTTTTGAAGAATTATAAGCTTTCTGATGATATTGCCTTTAGATTCTCAAACCGAGGTTGGTCGGAATACCCCTTAACAGCAGATAAGTTCGCCAGTTGGATACATAATATCAACGGCAATGGCGAGGTGATAAACCTATTCATGGATTATGAGACATTTGGAGAGCATCAATGGGCGGATACTGGAATTTTTGATTTTTTGCGCGCACTGCCGGCTAAAATACTAAATCATCCAGATATGCAGTTCATTACTCCTTCCGAATCAGGCAAATACTATACTCCCATAGCAAAGCTGGATGTGCCATATTACATTTCATGGGCTGATATGGAGAGAGATCTGACAGCATGGATGGGCAATCCTCTGCAAAATTCTGCGCTTGAGATGGCATATGGATATGAAGGGGAAGTAATGTCCTCAAATAATAATGAATTAATAAATGTATGGAGAAAACTTTTAACCTCTGATCATTTTTATTATATGTGCACCAAGTGGTTTTCTGATGGTGATGTTCATAAGTATTTTAACCCTTACAATTCTCCCTTTGATGCATATATCGTTTATATGAATGTGCTTAACGATTTGACTACTACTCTTAAGGGTAATTTATACTCTAAATTGAGCAATAAGTAATCATCGGATTGTACAGCTTAGATATTTTTTTATTTGGTTATTGCTTTATTGGAAGAGTCGTTTATATAAATACTCGAAAAGAATCAAAAAATAAAATTATCAAATTAGAATATCGAACGACTTGGTATACATAAATTGCTTTTACTGAAAAAACTACATTGTATATTTGCTTGTAAATATGGATCAATATTGATCAAAGACTTTTGAGTAGATATCCAGATAGGAGGTTATAAATTTATCTGGATTTCTGTTTTCAATTTTAGATCTAATGTTATTTTTTGTTTTATTATATTCAACCACATTAGATAATTTTTCAATGGCATCAGCAATCTCTTCAGGCTCTCCTGAATTTACCACTACTCCATCAAACTCGGATATTATCTCTGGAATAGAATTCACATTACTGCCAATTATTGGGATTCCAAATGATAACATCTCAAGTGCTATTCTGCAAATAGCCTCAGAACCAACAGATGGTATAACCCCGATATCGGTTATTGAAAGTATCTCCCTTACATCATCTACTCTTCCGAGAAATGATATATTCTCAATTTTTTGATGATCAGCAGCTTTTCTCAAATATTCGGCTGTTAAATTTATCTCTTCACCTGAGATAATAAAGTGAAATTTATCTCTATTCCTTAAAAAGGAATAACTATCGATAAAATATTCTACTCCCTTAATTTTATCCAATCTTCCAATGAAGGAAATTACTATTTTATTTTGAGGGATCCCCAATTCTTTCTTTAGATTAGTTTTGGGATGATAGTTTGAAAATATTTTGTAATTGATTTCAGGAGGAACAATAGATATAGATCTCTCCTCAATACCCATGTCTTTCAATACAGGTAACATGTATCCGGCTGAGATTATGTATTGCTTTGCAGAATTTACATAAAAAAATCTGTTTATGGGATTATTCTTGGGTGGGATGCTGTCTGTCCTGGTTCTAATTATGGGAATCGACCTACCCAATGTTGATAAATATGCAAAGGTGTGATCTCTCGATATATGAGGATGAAGCATATCAATATAATCTTTATTTACAATCTGCCTTAATTTTTTTATATTTTTTAAATATTTTATTGGATTTTTATCCATCAGATCAATCTCATCATACACCTGAAGTCCAGCCATTTGTGCTTCCTTAATGATTGGACTATGTGGTATCCCAAAGAATGAGACTCGCATACCATGCTTCTCTAATCCTTTGGCTAGGAGCAATGCATAAGAGGCTGAAGCATTATGCCATCTAACTGATGCCATTATTAAAATGGATTTATGCCTTAGGCTTTCTATTCCCATCTCCCTTTATGATACAATAATGTGCATCCCTTTTGAGGGGATAATGCTCATTTCAATTTATTATTGATATTCGTTCTCAAATATTCTATAAACCTATTATACCCCTCGCCCGAAGTAGCGCTCAGTTGAAATAGATTCATATTAGGATTGACTCTTCTTATATTATCCTTTACCTCTTCTAGGTTGTAATCGAGATAGGGCAGAAGATCTATCTTGTTCAGAATCAGGGTCTTTGATGTATTGAACATCAAGGGGTATTTTACTGGTTTATCCTCGCCCTCTGTAACGCTCAATACGACAATCCTTTCATCATCTCCAAGTTCAAATTCCGCAGGGCAAACAAGATTTCCAATATTTTCGATGATTATTAAATCTATAATGCTTAGGTCAAACTCCTCCAGCGATTTCTTTATCCATGAACTCTCGAGGTGACAATCCCCACCAAAGAGTGAAGTTTCAATTTGAACAATGGGCACTTTATGCTTTGTAAGCTTCTCCGAATCCTTTGTAGTCTTTATATCACCCTCAATAATGCCAATTCTATATTCATCCTTTAGTGATGTTACTATTTTATCAGTCAGGGTGGTTTTCCCCGATCCTGGGGAGCCCATTATATCGATCATATATACCTTCTCTTGTATTAGCAAATCTCTAATAGAACCGGCCATCTCAACGTTTGATTCAAATATATTTTTTAAAATTTTTATCTCCATGTCTCCTCCCTAATCCAGGATTTTTTCTTTTCATTAAACGAGACAATAATGTTGATATCTCTTGACGATATTATTCTCCATTATTACATTAATTCATCTATATAAAAAAGTCAAAAATGTAATGTATGTAAAAAAAACAAATTTAATGAAGCTTTACAAACACATAACAGCCTTAATGGCAAGTTTATTATCTTGACAAGATTGATCAATCCATTTCATCATATTTTTCATCTGTTGGAAGGGAGGGATTATGTTTAAAAATTTGCATTCACTTGTATATACAGTAGATGAAATCCAAAAGGCAAGGGATTGGTATGCTCGAGTTCTTGATAAGGAACCTATATCTGAAACGCCTTTTTCATTGATTTTTGAAATTGGCGGGATAAATCTATACCTCAATTTGAGGAGAAAAGATATAAACGGTACAAATACTAATTTTATTGGTTACTGGTCAGTTGATGATATTGAATCAGTATATCAAAAACTTATTGAATTCGGCGCAATTAAACATACTGATATATCTGAGAATTACGAAGAAAATTATATAATACGTACCGCTGCAGTATATGATCCATTTGGGAATATTATAGGAATATATGAACAAAAAGGGGCCAAGGGCGTTGAAGAGAAACCATCTGTCACAGCAATGGGAGCAGCTTTTTGTCGCGCTATTCATTGTTTTGAAAAGATTGACGGAATACCAGGACCAGACAATATAGCCAAGATATTTCTTCCTTTAGACTGGCTTACAGTATTCGAAAACCTTGATGTTTTACAATGGATAAAGGAAAATAAACTGGCAAAAGGAATAGTCGAGTATCATAGCGCAAGAACCATATTTTTTGATCAAATATTCACAAAGGCTTTAAATGAGAATTGCCCACAAATAGTAATTCTTGGGGCAGGATTCGATTCAAGAGCATATCGTTTTAAGGACAACATACAGGAGACACGGATTTATGAACTTGATATTCATACTACACAGCGTTATAAGATCGAGTGTCTAATTAAATCAAATGTTGATATACCAGAACAGGTGACTTTTGTTCCTATTAATTTTGCTATAGAATCTATTGAAGATCGCTTATCTAAAGCAGGATTTGATAATGGGAAAAAAACGACATTTCTACTGGAGGGTTTAATTCAATATCTGTCTGAAGGAGCAGTTAATGCAATATTCAATGCTATAAAGAGTATTTCAAAGCCAGGTAGTTTTGTTGTATTCAATTATATTATTGATTCAGAAAGATTAAGGGATGGATATGGTGTAAAAGAGCAGATCGAATCTATTAATTCAACTGGAGAGCCATATAAATTTAAAATAAAAGAAGGAGAAATCAATTTTTTTTTAGAGGAGAGGGGATTACAATTAATAGGGCATCATAGTGCTGAAGAGTTGGCTAAAGATTTCTTGATAAAAAAAGACGGCTCAATTGGGGGTAAAATAACCGCTTTTTTCGGTATGGCTCAGGCAGTGGTAATATAATGACCTTTCGTGACATACAGGAAGGATTGAATACCCCTCTAAATAATATCAATTATGAGGGGTATTCAATATAGCAAGAAGTATTAATATTATTCTATATCTCAATTATCTGAAAATTTTTAAATGTATGTATCCTTCTCCCATTCGCCAAAAACCTCTCTCAATACATCGCACTGTTCCTGCTCAGTGACATAGGCCTTAGCGCAATCAATAAAGTTTGGCATCAGATTTTTACTCTCATCCTTTGCAGCTTCTTTAAGATCCTTGAGTAATCTACTCACTTCAGTGTTATCCCTTGTCCTCTTGATTTCGGCTAGCTTCTTTTTCTGTTTTTCTTCAGCTTCTGCCCTCTTTTGTGGATTATAAGGATTCTCTACCAATTTGCTAGTTGTCACATCTAGTTCTACATCATCCGTAAAGCAATTCACGCCCACCACAAATTCTTCCCTGGACTCAATCTTGCGTTGTCGCTCGGCTGCGCTTTTAGCAAGTTCAGTCTGCATGTATCCACTCTCAATGGCTGCTACAGCGCCACCCATCTCATCTATTTTCTTTAATTCTGCCCATGCCTCCTCTTCAATTTCATCTGTTAGGGACTCAATATAATATGATCCAGCCAATGGATCAGTTACATCACACAGTTTTGCCTCTAATATGAGTATTCTCAATGCATCATCCGCAAGTTGTCTTGCCTCTCTACTCCATCCCAATCCTAGAGGTTCATCATAGGGTGGGAATGGTGCTGGAGGTCCTCCAGATAATGCGCCAGCAATTGCCCCTACTACAGCTCTAGTGACATTATTGAGAGCACGTTGTTTGGTTGTGCTGCTTGGTCCGATCATGGCGGTTGCTGGAACCCTTATTCTCATGCTCTCTGGCTTCTTTGCCCCAAATCTCTCTTTCAAAATTCTGGCATACATTCTTCTGGCTGCCCTGTGAAAGGCTATCTCCCTAAAGAAATCCATACTACCGCCAAATGCATTGAAGGTAAATCTATTGGCAAAAGAATCGACATCGAGTCCTGCGTTTACTCCCTCTTGCAGATAGGCAATACCGTTGGCCATGCTGAATGCCAGATCCTGAATGTGGTTTGCTCCGCCTTCTCTGATGTGGTAACCGCCCATGCTGGTTATATTTACCTTGGGTACATGTTTATTAAAGAAAACCAGACTGTCTCTGAACATCCTCATCGATGGTCTTGGAGGAAAAATGTAGGTGCCGCGTGAAACAAATTCTTTAAGAATATCATTCTGTGGAGTACTCTTGAGTTTATCCCAGCTTATTCTCCTTTTGTCTGCCAGCGCCAGATACATTGCAAAGAGGATGTTACATGCAGAATTGATAGTGATGTTTGTCGCAATCTTATCCAGATCGCTGCCATTCACGAATGGCTCATAAATAATTTCAAAATCCCTAAGTGTATCAATGGCAACACCGACCTTGCCAACTTCGCCCTCAACAGATGGTTCGTCAGAATCGTAACCGCATTGGGTAGGCAGATCTAAGGCCAGGTTCGGGCCGCCCTGCATGCCAAGAGATATCTCATTCTTATAGTAATCTCTCGTATCCTCAGCAGTGCCATATCCTGAATACATCCCAGCCCTTCTCATTGGCAGTTGACCACCCGCAGCCATCATCTTTAAACCAAAACCATAAACGTTTGTGGCATAGGTGCCGCCAGTAAAGGGATATTGTCCAGGGAAGTTCACTTTTTTCAGGTAATCAAAATCTTTTACATCAAGGGGAGTATAAATTCTTGTTGGTGATTCCTGCTGTCCAAAGCGCTGAAATGCTGGAGTTAATACCTTCTCTTCCCATACCTTCTTGGCTTCTCCAATCTCTTTTTTCATATCTTCGTTGCTCATATGAATTCCTCCTTTGTTTGTTAGTATACCCTTAGTATTATTGTTTTATGAGTCGAAACTTGGTGAATAAATGATCACGATAAATGGATCGACTGTTGTGTGATTTGAGAATTTATGTTTGTTTAGAGATTCAATCTCTGGATAAATTCTTTTCCCTTAGCCATCATTTCTATCCCTTTAATATATTCTCATTAGTTTATATTGTCGTTATCCACACAAATAAAATATGTATTTTAGCAGAATTTATTCTATGCTTACTAAATATATGTATCCCTCTCCCATTCGCCAAAGACCTCTCTCAAGACATCACACTGCTCCTGTTCACTGACATAAGCCTTGGCGCAGTCAATAAAGATTGGCATCAAGTTTTTGCTCTCATCTTTTGCTGCCTCTTTAAGATCCTTGAGTAATCTACTCACCTCTTTATTATCTCTCTTGCTCTTAATTTCGGACAGCCTTTGCTTCTGTTTTTCTTCAGCTTTAGCCCTTTTTTCAGGATTATAGGGATTTTCTACAATCTTGCTTGTGGTAACATCCAGTTCTGTGTCATCTGTAAAGCAATTGACACCAACAACAAACTCTTCTCTGTCATCTATCTTGCGCTGTTTTTCAGCAGCGCTCTTTGCTACCTCTCTCTGCATATATCCATCCTCAATGGCAGCGACAGCGCCGCCCATCTCTTCGATTTTTTTCAATTCATCCCAAGCCTCCTCCTCAATCTCATTGGTCAGGGATTCTACATAATAGGATCCTGCTAAGGGATCAATCACATCTGATAGTTTGGCCTCAAGAATTAGAATTCTTACTGCATCAATCATGAGTTGCTTTGCTTCTCTGCTCCAACCTAATCCTAAAGCCTCATCATAGGGAGGAAATGCAGCAGGCGGTCCGCCTGATAGGGCTCCAGCTATTCCACCGACTATTGCTCTTGTCACATTATTCAGCGCACGCTGCTTAGTAGTGCTGCTGCAGCCAATATGCGCTGCAGCTGGAACGCGTATTCTCATACTCTCTTGCTTCTTTGCTCCAAACCTTTCTTTTAAAATCCTTGCCCACATTCTCCTTGCTGCTCTCTGGAAGCCAATTTCCTTAAAAAACTCCATACTTCCACCAAAGGCATTAAATGTAAATTTGGGAGCAAAGGAATCAATATCCAATCCAGCATTAATACCTTCCTGAATGTATGCTATGCCTATTGCCATACTAAATGCTAAATCCTGAATTCGAGTAGCGCCACCCTCTCTAATGTGGTAACCACCAATACTTGTTATATTAATTCCGGGACAGTTTTTATTAAAAAAGACAAGGCTATCTCTGAACATCCTCATCGATGGTCTGGGTGGATAAATGTATGTTCCTCTGGATACAAACTCTTTTAGAATATCATTCTGAGGGGTGCTCCTCAATTTATCCCAGCTTACGCCTCTCTTATCTGCAAGCGCCAGATACATTGCCATTAAGATATTTGATGCTGCATTGATGGTAATGTTAGTACCAATTTTATCCAGATCGCGTCCATTTACAAACGGTTCAAATATTATTTCGAAGTCTTTAAGAGTATCAATCGCTACCCCAACCTTTCCTACTTCACCCTCAACTGTTGGATTATCCGAATCCAACCCGCATTGAGTTGGGAGATCTAGGGCCAGATTTGGGCCTCCAGTAAATCCACGAGATATCTCTTCCTTGTAATAATCTCTAGTATCCTCAGACGTGCCATATCCTGAATAGATCGCTGCCCTTCTTAAAGGCAGATCTCCCCCTCCTATGGCCATCATCTTTATCCCTAGTCCAAAGATATTTGTTGGATATGTTGCGCCAGTGAAGGGATATTGACCGGGGAGTCCGACATCCTTCATATAATCAAAATCCTTTACATCCAAAGGTGTATAGATTTTTGTTGGTGATTCCTGCTGACCAAAACGCTGATACGCAGGGGTTAGTACCTTCTCCTCCCATTCCTTCTTGGCTTGTTCAATATTGTTGTATATATCTTCATTACTCATAGTAAATCCTCCCTAATCAATCGATTTCACATACTATTGATTGTTGTAAAGAGTAAATAGAGACTCCGAAATTTCAAGATAAAAATGTATAAATGCTGAAAATAATGACTAGTGAGAAGAAATCTTCAATTGATTTTTTAGTTGTATTTTAGGTTTAAAGATTATCAATAGGGATGGGAGTATTACCAGATCACCAATTAGAGCCAGCAACATTGCAAAGGCTGTAAGCACTCCGAAAAAGTGGGTTGGTTTAAGGCTGCCTAATATCAGAATAAAGAACCCCAAGAAAAGGACCAAAGATGTGATAACGATTGGCTTCCCAACGTCCTTGTAGGTATTCAAAAGAGCGGACTTAATCTCTCCCCTGGTAGACATATTTCTCTTGAACCAGGTGAGAAAATGAATTGTATCATCCACAGCTATCCCGAGTGTAACGCTTGCAATCATTATTGTTGAAACATCCATTGGGATATTATACCATCCCATAATGCCAAGAATAGAGGCTATAGGGAAGATGTTTGCTATCATGCTGATCACTGTAAGTGATATGGTTTTACATACAAAAAACATCATTATAAATATAAGTACAAAGGCTAATAGAAAGCTCTTGATCTGACTATACTTGAGATTCTCCTCCATGGTAAGATATAGGGATGAGAGTCCAGTCATTTTGTAGCTGAAGTTTTGTCCCAGCTTTGCTGTTAAATAATCAAAAATCAGTTTTTCATATCTGCTTGCCGTCTCATTTGTATCCCAGACGGATTGAAAAGATATTCTTGCCTCCATAAAGTCAGGCGCAATTACCCTGTCAAGAATCTCAGAATCCCCGATCTCATAAAAATCCACTATATCACTTCTCTCTTTGGGAATCCTATAGTACTTTTCATTGCCGTTGTTAAAGGCCCTATTTATCTCTTTACAATAATCAGCAATCGAAAAGGAGGTTGAGAAATGAACTATATTACTCATCATATAATTCTGTATGTCATTGATCAGGTTAAGACTTGCGGGATGAGTGAAATCACAATCGCTGGATTTAGCCTGAATCAGCATTGCAAAGGGTATCGTGCCACCGAGTTTATTGTCAATAAATTCGACATCCATCCTCAATTTATTCTTTTCGGGTAGATAATTTATTGTGTTGGTCTCAAATTTTATCTTTGATATGCCAATAATGGAGAGTCCTATTATCACGATTGTAGAAATTCCAATTATTCTATCATGATTTATAACGAAACTACCAATTACCCAAAATATTTTCATAAGCGGGCTGTTATTATTATTATTCGAAGGTTTAAACGCCTTATCCTCAAGGGTATTTAGCCAGTTATTCTTATGGAAAATTAAAAGCATCGCTGGAAGAAAGGTCATTGTGATAAAGAAAGCAATTAAAACACTGATGGAGGTAAAGACTCCGAGTATCTTAACCGGCCTGATGCTACTCAATATAAAAGAAAAGAATCCTATTGCTGTTGTTATGCTTGTATAGAAGCAGGGAAGCCATATCTGTTTAACAGTGTTTTCAACTATCAGACTATGATCATTATCAATGATTTGATAATTATCCTTGTAGTGTGATAGTAAGTGAATCGTATCAGCAATGGCAATAGCTAATAGAATCGCTCCCATAATGATAGTAACAATATTGAAGCTCTCTCCACAGAAGATAAAAAAACCGATGCCCCATACAAATATAACCAGAAGATTGAACTGAGAGAGTATAGAGAGACTGAAATTTTTTAGCATTATAGTTATAATAATGAATATACATAACAGGATAATAGGAGTAAATGTGATAAAATCCCTTATAGAGAGTTTACTCATCTCCAATTCAGTATATGGAATGCCAGTATAATGAATTTCAACCTTATCGCTACAAATATGATCAATTGTTCTGACAATATTTTTTAAAACCTCTCTTTTCTCTTTCTGTATAAGCGGTTGTATCTCCGCTAAGATTGCTGTAGTACCTCCATCTCTTGAGATCAGACTGTTAATGAGAAGGTTGTTCTCTAATACATCATCCCTTATCTCGTGTAGTTTATTCTCTGCGATCATCTCCTCTGGGATGATCTTTTTAAATGAGATGGTGTCATCATATCCTACTGCCTCCTCTACTTCCGTTAGACTGAATACCCTCTGCACGCCATCTATCCCCTTAATCGTATTCGTTATGGACCTGATGATATCAATGTTCGCCTTTGTGAATATATCTTCCTCACTGAAGGCAATAGCCAGGAGTTCTTCATTCCCATAAGTTTCTTGGAATCTCTTATAGAATAACAATTCTGGACTATCCTCATCAAAATAGATATCAATCTGATTGACATGCTTTTGTTGTAGGAAGTAATAAAATAGGGGGATTGTAATGATTAAAATGCCTAGGAGGATATGCTTATACCTAGAAATAATTATCTCTATTAAGCTGTCAGAATTTGTCATTTGTTTTCAGTCTCTTCCAAGTAGATAATCGCTTCTAATTTGAAGGAGTATAAATTCCAATACGATGGGATTTTTAAATAATACAGAAATACAAAATATTACAACTAAATACTTGTGAAGCCTACTATATCATGAATGGCTAATTATATCCCATTGAATTGCCCTATATCAATATTATGATACTTGATAAATTTATTAAATAGATTTATGTCTAACCTTTTCATGGTCCGTAAAACTTCAAGCTTATTCCGCCAAGGGGCTTCTTCATAAATATCAGATAGAAAATTATATATACTCTTTTCATCTTTAGAATATCCCATCAGCCAGATGATAGATCTTCTTAGATATATTGATTCTTCACTTGTGTATCTATCAATTAAAAAATCGACATCTATTCTTCTATTTTCTATAAGAGAATGGTAACCTACAAGTCTTTTATATTCATTATTACTACCCAAAAGCCTGATTTTACTAATATTCTCAAAAGCGGGTTGATAGAGTAAAAATAACAGTGAGTTTTCACCTGACAGAAAATGGACAATCATATGCTTTCCTAAATGGCTTCCAATACAATAACCTATAATGGGCAAGAGTATAGCAAGGAGCAGAGCTGTCTTTTTTCCTAGGGATTGTTGTTTAAGTTTTCTGTTCATGGATATGAATATTAATAGAATTTATAGGAGTCCCATTCTGTTTATTGGATGTTGAAAGCTTGCATTCAATAGTAATGTCATTTTCCTTGACAAATTGTTATATATATAATAGTTCATCCATGCTATTTTGGCGCTGTTTGAAAAAGTTAATTAATAGCGTTCATGTAATATATGGAGATTCTGATGCGCTTAAAATTAGGTTAGGAATTAGTGAAAATTTATTTGAAATCATTCAATTATTCATATAAAGCAAATAGATTTATATCATACATTCTGATAGGGTATCAAGTTAATATTGGTTAATTACAATAGTGTATTTTTATTATTTTTCAACAATTTTATGCATTTATTAGCAGAGCTAATTAAAAAGAAAAAATGGATTTTATTTATTTTAATCCTTAAATATAATAAGGAAAATTATACCATACATAAAGGAAGATGAATTAGGGAGATTTTAATGAACGAGGTATTAAGAACGAAGATATCAGGAGCAAGGAAGCTCTTCAGCGGTAAGGTTAGGGATATTTATAGAGTTGATGAGGAACATCTATTGATGGTTTCAACTGATAGGGTCTCAGCATTTGATCATGTTTTCCCAAACGGTATTCCAGGTAAGGGAATAGTACTAAATCAGATATCCAATATATGGTTTTCAAATATAGAATTTGTAAAGAATCATATTGTAGAGGTTGAATTTAAGAATTTCCCTAAACCATTTTCCGATTTTCCGGAGCAATTAGACGGGAGGTCAGTGTTGGTAAAGAGGGCGGTGAGAATAGACTTTGAATGCGTTGCTAGGGGATTTATAGTGGGTAGTGGGTGGAAGGATTACACAAATACAGGCGAATTATGTGGTATTAAGCTTCCTTCAGGCCTAAAACTGGCTCAAGATTTACCAGCGCCACTTTTTACTCCTGCCACTAAGGCCGATGATGGACATGATACTAATATATCAATGGATATAATGCGAATGGAGCTTGGGACAGGGGTTGCTGAGCATCTAGGGGGATTGACTCTTCAAATTTATGAATATGCACGGGAAAAACTGGATAGGGCAGGCATTGTCTTGGCTGATACAAAGGTCGAGTTTGGATATATCGGGAATGAGATTGTACTTATAGATGAAGTTCTAACCCCAGACAGTTCAAGATTCTGGGATAAAGACCAATATAGGGTGGGTGTTTCACCAGTAAGTTTCGATAAACAGTTTATCAGGGATTATTTAGAAACAACGGATTGGGATAAGGATTCCCAGCCTCCTCCACTTCCTGATGAAATAGTATATAATACAAGGGATAAATACCTGGAAATACTCCAAAGGATAAAATCTATTTTTGTACAAGAGTAATTTGATCAAGTTTACAATCCCTTTACACGATAATAATATCAGGATTTTGCATCAATACTAGTAGTATATATAAAAAAGCATTTATCAACTTTCACTCATTGAGGTGTATAAATAATGTGTTGCCTCATTCTTTTTCAAGTATTATGATGTATTTACCTATAATCATCAAAAGCTATGAAAATATTTGATTTAAAGAAGTATGGATCACATTAACCTATATCAAACACTGCCTTCCATGTTATTAGCTGTGAAAAGGTGCTCATCTTTTATGAGCATTGCTTTATTATAAACAAAAAAAAATATTTATCGGGAGTGTGTAAATGGCTCTTCCACAGAGGAATCCTTATGATAGTTATAAAAAGACAGAGATAAATACTGCAAATCAGGGTAAACTGATTGTTATGCTCTATGATGGAGCAATTAAGTTCCTTAATATTGCTCTTGAGAATATGAGTATTGAGACCTATGATATTGTTAATAATAACATTGTAAAGGCTCAGGATATAATAACTGAATTATTACTCTCTCTTAACATGAAAGAGGGTGGAGAGATTGCGGGTAATCTTTTCAATTTATATATGTATTTCAAAAAAAAGCTTTTAGAGGCAAATGTACAAAAGGATAAAGAGATAATAATTGAGGTGGTAAGTCATTTGCAAGAATTAAGGGAGGTATGGGAAAAGATATCTGCAAAGGAAACCGCTTCGGATGGAGTAAACATCAATAAAAAGGGCAACTTCAGCATTGAGGGATGATCTTAAGGATTTTTTCAGTGACCTTATATCATTGTATAACCTTAAATGTAAGTTATTTGAAAAATTATATATTTCGGAGATTAATAAGCGTTATTTTGCCAAGTCCGATAACATTGAGGATCTGCTCGAATCAATTGAGCAAGACAAAGAGATATATGAAAGCATAAACGTATTGGACTGTGATATTGAAGCATTAAAGAGTAGGATATGCAATGTTTCTGGGGTGAATTCCCAGGACTTTAATCAAATAATAAATAAGAAAGAGAAGATATTCATAGAGCTAAGGGCCATATTAGATCAATTAGCTAAGATAATAGGCGCTCTCACCACTGAACGGGATATGCTAATTGCTAGTTTGGAGGATAAGAGGGTGAAGTTAAAGGGAGATATTGAATCCCTTTCTATAGTGAAACGAATCAAAATATAACGAAAAACCTTCTTCTAACCTGCCAGTTGCATAATGTTCAAAATATTGTGATAGCATAATTTATTACCTCACTATCTCAGTACCAATGCCGGCATCGGTAAATATTTCCAATAATACCGCATGCTCCACTCTTCCATCGATTATATGCGCCTTTTTGACATCCGTCTCCAAAGCGTCAAGGCAGCATTTGACCTTTGGTATCATGCCCCCTGTTATCTCTTCCATCTCTATTAACTCATTAATTTCAGTCTTTTTCAGGGAAGATACAAGTTCTCCCGAAACTTTTACACCCTCAACATCAGTTAGTAAAATCAGTTTCTCCGCACCTAATGATCCAGCCATCTTGCCTGCCGCCATATCTGCATTGATGTTATATGTAATCCCCTTATTATCAAATCCAATTGGCGCAATTACTGGAATAAATTGTTCTTTATCAAGAGCCTCTATTACCTTTGAGTTGACAGTCTTAATTACGCCTACATGACCAATATCTACATCAATGCCATTATTTTGATGAAACATCTTTTCTGCAACAAGCAGCCCTCCATCCTTTCCGGATATTCCAACCGCTTTTCCGCCAGCTAGATTGATGTTGTTTACGATTTCCTTGTTAACCTTCCCCACCAGAACCATTTCAACCACATCCATTGTTTCACTATCTGTTATCCTAAGTCCGTTGATAAATTTACTCTCCTTCCCAATCTGCTTGAGCAAACTCCCGATCTGAGGACCTCCACCATGCACTATTACAGGATTTATCCCTACATGTTTTAGGAGAACCATATCTATGGCAAAAGAATTTTTGATATTATCTTCAATCATGGCACTGCCGCCATATTTAATCACGATTGTCTTTCCATAAAACTCCTGTATATAGGGGAAAGACTCAATTAGGGTATTTACCTTATCAATATATTTTTTCACAGATTTATTTGTCCTTGAATTCAGTAACCTCAAGATTTTCTATTTTATTGTAATCCTATTTTTCTCTCCTTAGTAATACAATCAATATTGATCCCCTATTCCAGATAGACCTTCTCCTCTGGAGGAATAGTGATGTTATCATGCAGATCATCGGGTTCTACGGCTAACAAGGGGGATATCTCAATCATCTTGGTCTCATCAGGAATCTCACAAGATTTGCTTGTCAACCATCTCCTGAATAAATTACTCATCAACTCCTTTGCAGTCTCTGGAGAATCAACACCGCTTTTATTCTTTACCGGAGCGAACTCATCTTCTCTTAGTGTTTCCAATATTGTATTTTTTTCTGTTAAGGTAAGTGAATCGAAGATGAATTTTTCAAATTTGAATCCGTCAATCTCTACATTACCTTCCATTTGATAAGCCTCGATCTTCTTTTTTGCAAGATGATAGTCAAGGGAAATTGTTTTCCCTGAGGTTATAGCTTTTACAAAGGATATGTTAAAGATATGGATGGCTATGCTTCCCATACAGAACTTCAGCCCTCCGTCATCATCAATGGCATTCTGTTTATCTAGAGATAAATCTGAATATTCAACTACACCTAGTTTCCCATTATTGAATTTAACAAATACACCAACTTTTTCTGTAGATGTCAGCTTTCTTACAGCTTTGCTCGATACATCGGAATTATTTATAATATGAAATCCAATAAAGACTGGATCGATTATCCTCATCATCGGATTGTCCACTTGAAAATATGATATGGATTCAATCCCTCGACCATCCAGATCGTCTAGGACCCCGGAAGCATGAAGGGCAGTTAGGGTTCCCCCATGTCCATCAGGATTCATGAATATGGAATTCTTGCTTTTTAGTATCAACTTCCCTTCTGAGTTCAATGAAGGGATCATTTTTTGAGAAAAGAATATGACATCCCCTTTATTAAGATTAAAGAATCTATTCTCATCGAAGTATCTTACAGTATCATCATGATTATCCAAGGAGGTCATAATGCACCATGGTATAGAAACGCCATACTTTTCTGAATATTTCAATATCTTTTCTGCATGAATCCTCAGTAGAGATTTATCGCTCACCGGACCTATTGGATACAATCCCTTAGGGCCATGAAAACCAAGCCTTGTGCCCTGACCCCCGGATACGAGAAGGGCAGCGACTTTACCCTTGCCAATATATTTAATGCCAGCCTCCCTTGCTTTCTCAAATTCCTCAATATCCCTTTTTGACTTTGGTAAGGGTATATATGGAGCTGGATCAAATTCAAGATTATATGCGATTTTTATTTCTCTTTGATGATAAAGCTTGTTCATGAGTTCAAAATCTACCATTGATAATTCTTTAAGCAGCGTAGTCTTCCCCTCATCAGTTAAATCGCTCCAATATTGAAAAACATGATCCTGATTGAATTTATAAACATTGTTAATTGTTTTATCAAAACCAGTAAATGAGATCATCGTTGTATTGACATCCTTAGTATAGAGTATTCGCACCGTTATGTACCTTTTGATGCTGACGTGAATTCATTTCCAAGTATAGATTTTTTGTCATGTCATTTTATGTCTTTAATGCTGTTTCGTGCCTCAAGAGCTAATATAGCTGCTAATAGAAATAGGATGGATGCAATCAGTGTAAGAATAAAATTCTTTTCGTTGATATTTTCTACGATCATCAAAACAAGGGCGGAGAGCGTTATAATGAACATTACGATCATAGGAATTTTTATAAACATATTTTTCTTTTTATTATGCCTGGTCAACCATACCGTAACCGATAGCAAAGCAAGGGCAGATAACAACTGGTTGGCTGATCCAAAGATTGGCCAGATATTCAAGCCCTGACCGCTAATAACTAGCAGACCAGCGCTAACTACACCGATAAGTGTTGCCAAATATCTATTTTTAAAAAAAATCGATTGATCTTCGTGTTTAGAATTTTTTTTGTAGAAAAATTCCTGAAAGGCAAACCTTGAAAGTCTTGCAGCAGTATCCAGAGAGGTTAGGGCAAAAGCTGAAACCGCAAGGGAGGCAAACATCTTGCCAGACTCAAAGTCGATTCCAAAGGGGGTCATAATGTTGCCAAGACTATATGCAAATACCTCAACAGGATTCTGTTTTAATTCGTGATATTTATCTTGGATTAGAATGGCAGCTGTTATTAGGGCAACGATTGCCAGAAGAGATTCGATTAACATTGATCCATATCCCACAAGTTTGGCATCCTTTTCGTTGTTTAGTTGCTTTGCCGAGGTGCCTGATGCTACCAGTGAGTGGAATCCTGAGATAGCGCCGCATGCCACAGTAACGAAGAGTATTGGGAAGAGATATCCGAGTTTCTCAACCTTAAAAGACGTAAAAGCAGGAATTTTTATCTCAGGATTTACGTAGATTATCCCGATAACGCTTAGAATCATTAGAGCATATAATATAAAAGAATTAAGATAATCCCTTGGTTGAAGCAGCACCCAGACTGGTGAAGTTGAAGCGACGAAGATGTATCCCAATAATATATAAGTCCATGTTAATGCTGATAGATTGATTGGGAATAGATATCCTATATAGAGTGAAGCAGCAAGCATAATAATCCCAATAATAGTGGCTGCAGCAAGGGGCAGGTTTAATTTATATAGAAGAAAGCCAATAATCAGCGCAGCAGCAATAAAGAGTATAGACGCAGTTGCAGCGGAAGGGACCGACTCAAAGGTTCTTGAAACCACAATAATGAAGACCGCTACTACAAGGGTAAGGGCTGACCATGAGAATATAAGGAAGAGTATTTTACCCCTATATCCGATCTCCTCTTCGATGACCTCGCCGATGGACCTTCCACCATGCCTGACTGAGGCTATTAGGGCTGAAAAGTCGTGAACTGCTCCCATAAATATGCTACCAATAAATATCCAAAGCATAACTGGCAACCATCCAAAGAGGGCAGCTACTATTGGTCCGATAATTGGAGCGGCTCCAGCTATTGAGGCAAAGTGATGTCCCAGAAGAACGGGGGCTCTTGCAGGAATATAGTCGATCCCATCGTGTATCGTATGGGCGGGTGTTTCCCTTAATGGGTTTATGCCCAGTTTTCTCCCAACATATTTCCCATACAGGGAATAGGCAATAACAAAGGCTATAATTGCTGTTAGAATAAGCCACATGGAACCCATCTCAATCTCCTTATGAGATGATTTGATGTTAATCTATTAAACAGAATAGTATAATTAATTGGAATTAAATACACAAAAATATCAAGTAAAATATGATATTATTGTTTGATATTATTCCTTCTCAATTATATCAAATGAAGGGTTGCAGTCATAATAAGTAATAGGGGCTTGACAAGCATGATCATTTTAAATATTATCAATCTATTGTATAGGTCGAGATTTTCCTTTTCGGAAATAATGAAACACTTAATAGGAGCAGAGAATGAGTAAGGTAAGGGATGATATAAAGGGAATTTATACAAAGGCTATTGAGGCAGCTAATCCTGCTCAAGCAATAAAGAAACAGATGAGAATTGAAAATAGGAAACTGATTCTGTATTCGGGTGAAGATCCATACAAATATTTTCCTCTTGAAAAATATAAAAGGATACTTGTAGTTGGAGCCGGCAAGGCCACTGCGTCAATGGCCAGGGCTATTGAAGAGATATTTGGTGATAATATTGATGTTGGGTGTATCATTGTGAAGTATGGTTATACAGAAGGGCTTAAGAGAATAGAAATAATCGAGGCCTCACATCCCTTGCCAGATGATCATGGATTAGCCGGCGCTAGAAGGATAAGGGGGTTGTTGATGGATGCAGGGGAGGATGATCTCGTTATTTCTCTTATATCAGGTGGTGGGTCCGCGCTCTTGCCCTTGCCCCCGGACACAATTTTACTTGAAGAGAAGGGGGAGACTACTAATCTCTTGCTTCGGAGTGGGGCCTCTATACATGAGATAAATTCCGTTAGGAAACATATTTCTTTAGTGAAGGGTGGAAATCTTGCCAAGGCAGCATATCCCGCAAGGGTAATCAATCTTATGATCTCGGATGTAGTTGGAGATGATATGGATGTTATTGCCTCTGGTCCCTTCGTGCCGGATAATTCATCATTTAATGATGCGATGTCTATCCTGAAAAAATATGACATAGATCAAAGAGTGCCTGGATCGGTTTTAGATTATATTAAATCAGGAATTGAGGGTAACGTTGAAGAGAATCCCGGTGAGGATAGCGCGGTCTTTCAGAGGGTAACAAATCATATTATTGCCTCGAATATCATTGCTTTAAGGGCTGCAAGGGAGGAGTCTGAAGGGAGGGGGTATAATACTATTATTCTTTCCTCCTTTTTTGAGGGAGAAACTAAGGATGTAGCTTTTTTCCATTATGCAATAGCAAAGGAGATAATAGAATCCTCAAATCCTATTAGTAAACCGGCATGTGTTATAAGTGGTGGTGAGACTACGGTTACTGTATCTGGAAGTGGTATTGGGGGTAGGAATATGGAGTTCGCCATGCATGGGGCAGTTTACATCAATGGTAGTAATAATATTACATTAGCTAGTGTGGGCACTGATGGCACTGACGGCCCTACTGATGCTGCCGGAGCAATTGTTGATGGAAACACTATGAGAATCGCAGCGCAAAATGGAATCGATATATACGGGTATATTGAGAACAATGACTCTTATAATCTTTTTAAAGAGGTTGGAGGCTTGGTAATTACGGGGCCTACCAATACAAATGTGATGGATATTAGAATAATGCTATTGGTGTAGTTATCTAGCGGTAACTAAAAAAATAATTTATATAATAAAAAAAATCTTGCATATTTACAAACTGTACTTTAATATTCAAATCATAATATATTTATGAAAGCATGGATGCTTGTTCAAAAATTTTTAATTTATTGAGGAGTGTTATTATGAATATAAAAATGTTTCAAAGGATTGGTATATTATATTTAGTAATGTTTCTTGCTGTTCCATTTTATGTTTTTGCACAACAAGGCGCAACAGGCGCACCCGAGACTGCAGTTGAGGAGAAGTCACCAAGAGATGAGTACACTGAAGCCGAAAGACCAGAAGAGAACTATCTTGCTCGTTTTGAAGGGATTAGGGTTTCTGAAAAGCTTATGAAAGAGAATTTAGAGAATATCTTTATATTGAAGGTTATTGTATCAAACTTTAAAGACCAAGGGTGGGATAAGGACTATCAGGATATCTATGAAAACTATAAAAAGGGTGTAAGTTTATTCTACAGACGGATTGTTGTTTATTCAAGGGTTGAGCTTGAAAAGAATAAGAAGGCAATATCAGAGTTATATAAAAAGATGGTCACCCTCTACAGAAAGGATACTCATGCTTTACTCAAGGAGTGCGCGGATAAGATTCTTGATTTCTCCTTGGAGGAGAAAAACAAATATGATCCTAATAGGAGTAGAATTTTATTTAAAAACATGATGAGATTGTGGATTGCTTATGGCCAGGTGGATGATGCTGAATCTTCATATATTGAAAATGTTTTTAGATCATCAATTAGTCATTATAGAATTGCAAAATCCTATGCGATTTCAATTCTAGAGCAATTGGATCCTGAAAAATCCAAGGGCAGATTTGATATTCAAAAGGCTGATAATCGAAATAGGATATTAAATCCTGAAAAGGTTGAAAAACCAAAGACATAATCATAGACTAGTCATAGATATGACTATATCTTTGTGATAAAATATGTATGTAATGATTCTTCAATAATAGAATTACTAAGAGATTAAAATAACAAATTACTCAAGGAAAATGGGGGTGTGTCTCCCATTTTTTTTATGAAAAATATCATATTATGCGATTGCGAGTTAATATTATAATTATGATTAATTTTTTGTGCTTGAATTTATATGCAGGAAGGCATAATGGATTCAATAGCCTTTTTATCGATGCCGCTAAGTATGCAAAACCTTCTGTTGTTAGCATAATTATTAGTCAACGATTGGAAAAAAATGGGAAGAGATATCTTTCAAAGGTCGGATATGGATCAGGTACCATTATATCAAAAAATGGATATGTTATTACAAACTACCATGTTTTAAAAAAGGGTAATTTTTTTCAGGTTATTTTATATGATGGAACAGAATGTGAGATACTTAAGCTTTCTCATGATAAATACTATATTGCTGATGAAAAGACTGATTTAGCCTTGCTTAAAATAGAGGATGTTGAAAATATTTCAATAACCCCGATTGTCTTTGAGGATTCCTCCAATCTATTAGAAGGAGAATGGGTGCTAGCAATAGGGAGTCCATTTGGGTTGAGGCAGTCTATCACCTCTGGGATTGTATCATCGAAAGGTAGAAATGATATAGGCTTCGCTGATATTGAAGATTTTATTCAGACTGATGTCCCTATCAATCCAGGGAATTCAGGCGGACCATTGGTCAATCTGTATGGTAAATTGGTGGGGATCAACACTGCAATACGAACAATTTCAGGTGGTTATCAGGGCATTAGTTTTGCGATTCCATCAAATATTGTTGAACAGGTTTGTCATGAGTTAATTAAATATGGACGGGTTCGTAGGGGATGGCTTGGATTTTTAGCCAGAGATAGGAGAATACATAATACGCATGGCAATGGCTTTGTTGAGGTGATATCAGTTATCAGGGGCTCTCCTGCTGATATGGCTGGAATATGTAAGGGTGATATTGTAAAGGAGGTTGATGGGGATAGAATTTTAAATATAGCGGAGTTAATAAAGGCAGTAGGGAATAAACCTGTTGGAGCCAAGCTGAAGATTACTACTTCAAGGGATGGGGAGCTATATGATTTTTGTCTGATACTTAGAGAAAAGAGTATTCATCAGAATATTCAGAGAAGACTCAAGCGTCTCTTTTCCATCTATGGTATTGAGCTTGATGAGAATGCAAAAACCGGGGATGTCGTTGTTTCATATCTATCTCCAATGGGGATAGCCTATCAGAATGGCTTAAAGCGGGGTGATTCAGTCATATCCTTGAATAAAATAGATGTTTCTACACTTGAAAAATTTGTCAATGTATTTTATAAGTCTAGATGCAGGATTATACAAATGGCTATTTATAGAGACTCAAGGTTATATAAAATAGAGTTTATTAACAATTTAGGATCGGATATGCTTAACTAATTATCTTGAGGAACAATAGGAATATGAAGTCTCTGGGAAGTGCAACAATAATACTATTTATGCTGACTTTATCATTATTCTCTCAGAATAATGATAAAAAAACGGAACCCGTTGCGCTTAACAAGGAGTATTATTCTAAATTAGCAGAAATAATCCCAATTAAGCGAGACTATTTCTTAGACGATGAACTTAACAAGCTCTTTCGAGGCAAGGGATTTGTTGAATCAGTCGACGTATTACAGAGATTTAATAGGCAGTATAGGATAGTGCTTATTGATAGTGATGCCGTGAGTCTTAATATCCGCTTATATATCTATACAAGTAATGATGAATACCTGAAGACTCTACAGAAAGGCGACCTCTTTGAGTATAAGGGGCAATTGGTTATATATACACCGTTAAACTTGGCAAGAAATTCGTATATATTTGACATTTTGCTCGAGGATGGCACTTTACTTGTTAAATAGTGTAATTTAGCAGCTAAGGTGTCAGTAATTCTAATTCTGAATGATATTAATATATTAGATCATAGCCCAAATAGAACAATGAATGTGGTTGAGGTTCGAATCGCTTTTTGCTGTAATGGTTATATTTTATCTCTTTTTTAATACTATTTAAAATGTTGTAAAAAATAGTTGTTGAAAAAAAATGAGCACTTGGGGATATATTATTAATATATATTGACATTTATAGCTGTAAATCAATATTGTGTATTATCTATATAGAGGAGAAGTTACTGTGACTTATGAGCTAACAATTATTTTAAGAATATCAGACTCAGTTGAGACAGTGAAGGATCGAGTTAATCAGATTCTACAGAAGCACGAGGTATCGGTTCTATCTGAAGATAGTTGGGATATTAAAAAGCTTGCTTATTCTATTGACAATGAGAGTGAGGGTTACTACCTTTTTATGTGTATTGAGTCAAAACCCAGTGCTATAGATAGAGTTAAAGCGAATTTTAAGCTAGAAAATGACATCTTGCGGTATCTTTTTATTAGGTTTAAGGAGAAAAAATCTGCTTAATCATATTATGGAGGATTAAGATGCCTAGGGATTTGAATAGGGTAATGTTAATAGGTAGATTAGGGAGAGATCCAGAATTGAGATATACACAAACAGGATCTCCGGTAGCTAATTTTTCTATTGCAAACAATAGATCATACACTACCTCATCTGGTGAAAAGAGGGAGGAAGTTAATTTTTTCAATTGTATTGCTTGGAGTAAATTGGGAGAGATAATCGTTGAATATTGCAAGAAGGGCCGTAGAATTGGCATTGAGGGTCGACTGCAACAGCGTTCATGGGATGATAAGGATGGCAATAAGCGTTCAACTGTTGAAATAGTGGTTGAAAATTTTCAATTTTTGGATTCTAAGTCAACAGTTGATGATAATGTAATTGATGATTTTGTGGAAAATTCCACCCAGCCATCAAATAATGTTTCATCGCATGCATTTAATGAAAATCCATTTTCTGATGAGGATGTACCTTTCTAAAGAGATAATACTTGAGTTCATTTAATTTAGGAGTTGAAATGAGTGAAGATAATATAAAGAGTGAGACTGAAAAAGCTTCATCCAGTGATGAGTTGAAGGGTGAGGATAATACAGACGAAGTGCAAAGCATGAATTCAACCTCAATTAGTGTAGCGGATACACAAGGAGAAAGTGAAGAGACTTCAATACCGTCTATTACTAAACCCTCTGAAAATGAGCAGAATTCGAAAAGTGTTCCGAGTAGTAACAGGAGGCCAGCGCGTTATCAGGATAATAGGAAAAGGACGCATGGGTTTTCGAGATTCAGAAGAAGGGGTTGCCGTTTTTGTCAAAATACTGATATTGTAATTCATTATAGAAATCCTGATATACTGGAAAGATTTATTACAGAAAGAGGGAAAATCCTTCCACGGAGAATTACTGGAACATGCGCAAAGCATCAAAGATCCCTCGCCACGGCAATAAAACGTGCAAGAATTCTAGCTCTCTTACCATTTGTAGTTAAATAGGAAATGTGGTATCAATATTCATATTCATATTAATAGGATTTTTTTTATTAATTGGATCAGCAATCCTTTCCTTTAAGTGGTCTAGAAATGAGCTCATATTATTGTATATTGCTATTGGATTTATTCTTCTAATTGTTATAATTGATAATGATTATCTTCCTTTTGTTTTATATCCAATCACTATTGGTGTTTCTGCAGGTATTACTTTTCGGCATAAGAGATCATTACAGTCTTATATATTGTTATCCTCTCTTTTACTGACAATTATACTATCATCAAACTACTATATCCTAAAGATATATAAGAATATCGATCTATTCGCAAATTCAAAAGATAAATTTATTGAGCTTATTGGTCAAACTCCTAATATTTCACAGAGTGAAGTTGAGGTAATGCAAAACAGATTTGATGATTTGTTGGAAATAGTGCGTGATATAATCCCTTTTACATATTTTCTAAATTCAATCTTTATTGCTGGGTTTTGTTTTTATCTAATCAAGTTTTTCTTCATTCGATATCAGTCAGATATTGACATAGGTGTGAAGGATGTAGAGTATTATAGACTTCATGACTATTCTGTTTTTATTTTTATTCTAGGATGGTTGGTTGTCCTATTATTAAAGAGGGAGGAGAATAATATTCTCTTTGTTATTTCTTTGAATGTCTCCTTAGCGATGTCTGTCCTGTATCTTATTCAGGGAATTGGTATAATAAAATTTTTTTTGATTAAAAAGGGGATTCCCATTTTTTTGTTGTCTGTTTTATTTATTATTATTTTTCTTTTAGGTATTGAGTATATACTGTTTTTTTCTGTTATTTTATCAAGTATGGGTGTCTTCGATCTATGGTTAGATTTCAGAAAGTTGATGGTAAAGGATGAAGGCCAATAATTGATCGAGGAATATATGCAAATTAACACCTTTGCTGGGTATGTATTTAATCCAAATAGCATTGATTGTGATAAATAATTTTGACATTATCCGCTTTGTATAGGGATGAGATTTTACCCCCCGTAAGGGATAATAACATATTATATAACATTTAAATGGAGTTAACAATGAAAGTTATCCTTCAACAAGACATTCAATATTTAGGAGAAGCCGGTGATATCAAAGAGGTGTCTGATGGTTATGCAAGGAATTATCTGCTACCGAAGAAGTTGGTTATTCTATCCAACGAGGTAAGCAAGAAGGCCATGGAGCATCAGAAACGGTTGATCAGAAGGAAAAAGGAGAAGAGGAGAAATCGTATTGAGAAGTTGGCTGAATCCCTAACCGGCATTGAGGTATCAATGAATGCTCAGGTAGGGGAAGAAGGCAAGCTATTTGGTTCAGTAACTTCAATTGATATCGCTAAAAAGCTTAAGGAACTTGGATATGAGATCGATAAAAGGAAGATACAACTTGTTGAACCAATAAAGCATATTGGCAGATATGAGGTGCCAATAAAACTGGATGAAGGTTTTACAGCAAAGGTCGCAATTATTGTTGATAAGGAGTGATTGATGGATGTAGGCAATCTTCCACCGCAGGATCTTGACGCTGAAACATCCTGCTTGGCATCAATCCTTATGAATAAAGATGCGCTATTAAAGGTCACTGGAATTCTCAGTGCCGGGGATTTTTATCTCGACAGGCATAGGATTATCTATGAGGCCATTATTGAGTTGGAGAGAAGAAATCTTCCTGTAGACCTTATTACCCTAAAGCAGCAATTGTCAGATCTTAATCGTTTTGATAAGATTGGGGGGGATCCTGCAATTGTTGAACTCTACCGCTCCGCTTCTACATCAGTTAATGCCGAGTATTATGCCAAAAGAGTCAAGGAGTTGAGCCTTCGTCGAAGGCTGATCGCTGTATCTACTGATGTAGTTGAGAAATGCTACGATATGGCAAGGGATACAGATGAGCTCATCGATGAGGTGGAGCATGATGTTTTTAGGGTAACTGAGCGGCGGATAACGTCAGACTTGAAGAGTATTGACGATATCTTGAATGAGACCATGGTTGATATTAGAAAGATGTACGAGACGAAAAAGCCTATTACTGGAATCCCCACAGGTTTTGCAGACCTTGATGTTATATTATCTGGTTTACACAAATCAGATTTAATTATTGTTGCTAGCAGACCATCAATGGGTAAGACTTCACTAGCCCTTAATATGGCCAATCATATAGCGCTTAAAGAGATGGGAGCTGTTCTTTTTTTTTCACTGGAGATGCCGGCTACGCAATTGGGGCTTCGACTTCTATGTATTGAAGCAATGATAGACTCCCAAAGGGTTCGGACTGGTCATATCAGTTCTGATGAATTTAATAAACTTTTTTCCGTTTCTGGAAAACTCGAAAAAACACCAATCTATATTGATGATACTCCTGCAGTAAGTATATTTGAGCTAAGGGCCAAGGCAAGAAGGATGGCCCAAAGGGAGAGTCTTGGTCTTATTGTTGTTGACTATCTTCAGCTTATTACTAGCTCAATTAAAACAGAGAGGCATTTGCAGATAGCTGAGATCTCTAGAGCCCTGAAGCAACTTGCAAGAGAGTTATCAGTCCCTGTATTAGCTTTATCTCAACTCTCCAGGGCTGTAGAAGCAAGAATCGATCAGAGGCCACAGCTATCTGACCTCAGAGAATCCGGATCAATTGAGCAGGACGCTGATGTTGTTATTTTTATCTATCGTGAGGAGAGGGTCAAGAAGGAGACCGATAAAAAGGGAAGAGCTGAACTCATGATATCAAAACATAGAAATGGTCCGATAGGGAATGTTGAATTGAAGTTTTGGGAGAAATACACTAAATTTGACGATTTAGACACTATTCACAGTTACGAAGAAGCTATTCCAATTGAGTCTTCTACCCGTCCAGTATAAATGATCATTATATTCATTTGGTATAAATTTAAATGTTTATTTCAGCATCCCTTTGACCATAAGTGCGTTTTTATGTAAATTATGGGTAGTTAGAGTTTATCTTCTCAACCTCTTTAATCCTCTTGTGTTATGTTAGGATAAGTCTCAATCGTTAATATGTTTGCCAAATATAATTTAGATAAGTGATATTGAGATGAATAGAGCAAAGGAACAATTTCTTTCGATAATAAAGAGTGATAAGATAAAGCAGAATGTTATTCATGCTTTTATGAATTTTGAGCAGAAAGATTTCTTCGATCCAATATTCAAGAAAAACTATTATACAAATGAATCTATTCCAATTGGGTTTGGAGAGATGAGTGACCCCTTAATTACTCTCTTGAAGATGATAAGCTATCTCTCACCTAAAAAAAAATTTCGAATACTTGAGATTGGCACCGGTTCCGGTTATTCAACAGCTATTCTTTCCTCTTTGGTGCAAGAGATAGTAACTGTTGAATATCATGAAAGGTTAGCAGGGAAGGCAAAGGAGAGATTGAAACAATTAAAAATAGATAATGTGAGGGTCTTTTATGGGGATGGCGCCAGATTCGACAAAGGAATGGGAATTTTTGACGCAGTTATCATTTGGGCTGCATGTAGTCGAAGGCCAATAACATTGATTGAACATATTAAAGATAAGGGATTAATTGTCTTTCCAATGGGGCCAGTTCATCAGCAACAGATAACAATATTGAGAAATGAAGGCGATGAAGAATCTGATCAGATGTTCAAGATTACATTCCATGATTTCTGCACATTCACTCCCCTAAAGGGGGTATATGGTATAGACTAGATTTTCATTATAGAATCATTTTTTTATTATAAAATTGATCATTATTGTATCCCGCTTTACTGGGGAGAATGAATAATCGCCAAATACGTCTATTATGTGAAAATTTTCCTGTTCGATTAAACCCTGCATCTCATCTACTGTATAGATTCGTTGTTTATGCCTCTCAGTGACTTCAACACCACTGTTCTTATTAAGTTTTAGATATGAGTATATAAGTTTTTCTCTTGCATCATATTTATTGCTCCATTCTATTCCCATATCTTTGATTTTATATTTCAATGTTTTTTTATCGAAATATTTTTTTATATTATACTCAGTTGTTATATCAAATAAAAATACGCTGCTTTCATGCATGATCTTTTTTACAGAACTAAGAACCATTCTAATATCTTTGTACTGAATAAGATAATTCATTGTATCATGTACAGAGAAGATAAAATCAAAGGGTTTTGAGAGGTGAAAATTCGTCATATCTCCACAGAAAATGTGGAAGCCCTTAAAGGCTCTCAGTTTCGCAATCCTAAGCATATCGATGGATTTATCCATCCCATAGATTAAAAAATTATCTCTAGAGAATTTTACACCAAACCTCCCTGTTCCACAACCCAGTTCAAGTATTCTTTTGGGAGACTCGATGTGTTTTAGCATTATGGAACGAATATAGTAATACCAACTATCATAATCTACATGCTTAAGTAGATGATCATATACAGATGAAATGGCTGTATAGGGCTCGATTATTCCTTTTGTATCCATTAAGGGTATACTCTATGAGGGTTTATCCTATTCCAATTGTTCCTACATACTCAATCATACATTTCGTCTCCTCCAAACTGATTTTTTAGGAATAGAAATTATCAGCAATTGATCCGGAGGAATCAAATCAATTATGGGAAAAGTCAATTGCTGCTGAAAGCTAAGCAATAAGTTGAAGTACAAAAGGGTGTAGAGGAGGTAAAAAAGGAAGTACAATTTATTTTCTTCTATGGGCCTCTATTGCCTTTTGGACAATTTAAATTATAAGCTCAACAATAACCGAAAGCCCCTGTTCTTTAAGTTAAGTGATGACTCTTTTAAATTTATATTAGACAATGAGTTGAGGAATTAGAGGTGTCAAAATATTCTTGATCCTGATAATCCTTCTGCTACATTTAAGGAATGATCTCCAATCTTTTCAAAGCTTGTAAGCATATCTAAAAATATGAGTCCTGACTGAACATCACAAGCTCCTTCATTCAATCTCTGAATATGCCTTTTCCTCATCTCCATTCTGAGTTCGTCTATTCTGTTTTCTATAACACTGGCCTCAAGTAAAATATTTGAAGCAGATGAAGTAATGCTCTTATATAACAGATCAAGAAATTCCTTTACCTTTCCTGATATTTCCCCTATCTCCTGATATGCTCTTTCTGAGAAATTTAATTTAGTTTCATATTTTCGTCTAAGTAACTTTAAAAGTATCTCACAATGGTCGCCTATCCTTTCAAGTTCATTTACTGTATGAAGCATCATGGAGATTTCATGACTATGTTCCTCTGAGATACTGTGTTGAGAGACTTTAACTAAAAAGGTTGATATCTCCTTTTCTAAAAGGTCTATGATTTCTTCTTTTTTCTGTATCTCTTCAACCACAGTTCCAAGTTTAATATCAGGATTTCTGGAGATATTCATTACCTTATCAAACATATCAATTATTATTTCAATCATTCTTTTTATCTCTTGTCGAGCCTGATTTATGTTTATTGAAGGGGTAGACATTATGGTTGTTGATATATATTTTAGATGAAAAAATTCTTCCCTCTGATCCGCTTTACCTTCAGGAACCATCTTGTTCGCGAACCATGTGAGTATATGGACAAAAGGCAAGAATAAAAGTGTATTTGTAACATTAAAGATTGTATGAAACGCTGCCATATGATCTGCAATTGAGGTAGATCTTTCTATGATATCGGATGAGTAAGGATCACCAGGTATAATCCAGTCTACTAACGGTATAAAGAAGTAATGAAAAAGAAGCAAAATCCACAATACTCCAAAGGTATTAAATAGAAGATGAGCCCATGCGCATCTCCTTGCGTCTGGAGTTGTCCCAATTGATGCAATTTGAGCGGTTACTGTTGTGCCAATGTTTTCACCAAGGATTAAGGCGCATGATGTTTGGAAATCTATTAGTCCATTTACAGCTAGTGCCATTGTCATGGCCATTGTAGCGCTAGATGATTGTATAATTATTGTAATGACAGCGCCGATAAGCACTACAATTATTGCTGAAAAGATTGTATCAGCGCTATATTTAGACATAACATTCATGACTTGCTCTGAATTCCTTAAATCATTAACAGCTCCACTTATATAATTTAAACCAAGAAATAGTAATCCAAAACCAAGGAAAAATTCTCCCCAATATTTTAGGTTTTCTTTATTTGCAAATCTTAAGAAAAAGCCTATAGCTATAGCAGGAAGAGCAAAGGTTGCAACCTTGACCTTAAAACCCAAAATAGCAACAAGCCATCCTGTGAAGGTTGTGCCGATATTGGCCCCAAACATAATTCCAATAGATTGTTGTAAACTGATCAAACCTGCAGTTACAAAACTGACCAGCATTACAGTAGTAGCGCTGGATGACTGAATAATGCTGGTTACAGTAGTGCCTACTATAACTCCAACAAATCTGTTGCTGGTAGCCTTTCCTAATATTATCCTAAGACGATCTCCTGCCGATTTCTGAAGTGATTCACTCATTATCTTCATGCCAAATAGAAAGAGCCCCAGTCCTCCAAGGATTGTTATTGTAGTACTCCAACCGTTCATAAGACCTCATCTAATTATAATAGTGCAATTTTACTTATTCTTAGTAGGGTTTTTTTTCTCATTTTGATTCCGAACTTCTATTGCAGATTCATTGATTGGAAGGGGTATATTCTCCCCCTCCTCAACTTCTGTTTGATTGCTTAATTTTCTGGGTTTCCATCTTTCTTTTTTTGCATTAATCTCACCCTCAACCCTTTTCAGATTTGATGCAATCTCAATATCGTTTGGATCTGAGGTAGATGCTTTTTCGTAATACAACTTTGCCTTATCCAGATCCCCAAGTTTTTCATGACAAAGCCCTGTATATAGAAAGAGTGAAGGATTTCCACCTTTAAGTTCTTTAGCTCTTTCTAAATATACAAGCGCGTCCTTTGGTCTATCTCTTGAGAAGAGAAGTACTCCCATCTGATATAAAACCTTTGGATCATTCTTTCTCAATTTCATAGTGTGTTGTAGATATAGGAATGATTCATCGAGATTCTGAAGGGTTATACAGAGTTTCCCCAGCCTGTAGTTTGCGTTAAAATTGTCCTTATTTATTGCAAGAATAGCTTTATATAGAGTTTCAGCTCTCTCCCATTCCTTCCCTTTTTCATATTTCAATGCTGATCTGTAATAATATTTTTCTTTTAGTGATAATTTTTTAGAAATATATCTTTTTAAGTATGATCTTTTCTCAACGATTCTTTTAAGTTTTAAGAGATATGCTATCTCTTTCTCGAATTGATCATTGGTATAGAATAGTTCAGTTTCCTTTAATTTAGTTAGAAAAGTGTAATCATTTTTAATTTTTTCCTTCATGAATTTAATAAATAGATTATTTCTCTTATTATCTTCAATAAGTTTTAAAAATTTATAATTATTAGATATATATTTACTATGAAAGGTCTCATCTAGTACATATGCCTTTTCATAATTAAAGAAGAAGGCTTTCATCTTATCAGATTTTAAATAATCTTTAATTTCATCAATATCTGTAAAGAAGAGGTGTGATAAGAGATGAATGTTACTATAAAAGAGATTTGAAAACTTACGAGTTTTTATAAGTTTATTGATCCCTGCAATATTTTTCCAGGTTATTTTAAAGGTTTTGTCACTTCGGGATACCAGAACAACAAGATATTGGGAGAAGAAAAATCCTATCCCATATTCGTAAGTATTATTAAGGTTTAGAAGCGAGGTTTGTAATAAATCTGATCTGCAATTTTTTAGATCATATATTTGTATCAATATCCCGTCTTGGGTTAAATTCTTTGTTATAATATTGTAATATTCCTCAGAGAATCTGAAGGGATTTATGCATTGATCAAGGAGATTTGGAATGTCTACGATTATGTTAAAGGGTGACTCACTCTGTTTTAAGTAAAGGAGGATATCTGACTTTTTTGCTGAATTTGTTTCTATATCGGATAATAATTTCTGTTGGATTCCCATATATCCTTCTGGTATGTAATCGAGGCAATATGGATTATTATAATATTCAATTATTGGATTTTTAAAAAATTTGTTATACCCATTGATAAATAGGATTCTATCCTTTTCGTTTAAATACATGGAAATTAGTACCAATGCGCGTTTCATGTTTTTTATTATGCTATCTGAAGCTGTAAAAATCTTCAATCCATTAGTATATACATTAGCAGTATCTTCAATGAATTCATTGTTGGCATTAATTTTTTTTACATCATTAAGGCCAGTTGTTTGATTGATATATAGATTATTATCGATATTAATATTGAAAGAGAAGTATTGTAGAAAAATCAGGGGTATTACTATTAGTGAAAGCAGAATGTAGATAGCCTTCTTGTACACCTTCGTTTTACTCTGTAATAAGTAAATACCTGGAAAGATTATATTCATAAAAATAAGTGTAATTAGAAGGGCATAATACAAAGTATTTGTTATATCAATAATATTCAGGGAGATGAGTATCATTATTGGTAATAAGAATAGGGATATATTAATAATGTTATATTTATTAATGTGTCCATAATGTGATATAACGTGCTTAATCGTATGATAGAGTGAGAAGCCGAAAATGAGTGATGCTGGGGCAAAAAGTAGAATGCCCATATAAAAGGGAATTTGATTATTAAATTTAATTAATAGAATCAGGAAAAACAGAAATGATGCCGGGTAAATCATTTCAACATAGATAAATCCAAATGCCTTTCGAGATATTCTTCCAATAATAAAACCGATAAATATTGAGAAAAGAGTAATACTCAGATAGGCTGTTTTGAGATAAGGAGCGTTTCCATAGTATTTTATAATGCTTTCAATACCAAGAAACAAATAGACTATTATATACGAAAAGTTTAAATATTTGAAGAATATATCATCTCTTCTACCGTTTTCAGGTTTATTGGATTCTAACTTGTCATGCCCTTCCAATTCATTCTCGAATACATGAGAGGCATGATATTGGAGCTTAATAATAAAAATTGTAGAAAAAATTAGTAATAATAAGATTCCATAGACATAATTTCGATCTATATGATTAAAATGATTAAATAGTGTTACAATAAGAATTCCAGATATTATACCTATGATAATTAATAATGGAAATAGTATTGAACCTTCCTCATCATCAACAAAATCTCCGCATAAAATCTTTAAAAAGTAGTTTACCTTGATGCCAACCATAAAAGCTATTGAGAATATGATTAAGGGAATGATGTATATTGACTCGAAAAAAAGATGAATAAGAACCTCCGGCTTATAAGGTATAATTATATTTCTGAATATAAATAAAAATGAGAGCATAACAAAAAGGAGATCAGAGAGTATATAGACTGGTCTTGTTTTTTTGATCCTTATGAATATTATTCTACATAGAAAAATACCCCAAAAGAGGCCTAAAAGTCCCAAGAGAAGGACAATTTTTGCAATGGGTTGATATAGAAAGTAGTATTTTAATGAGAGAGTGATATTTGAGTAAATAATCCCAATAGTAATAAAGGTGAATAGAGTATTAAAATAGATCACTCTTCTTTGAAAGATATCGGGATAGCTGAATTTGCCCACTAACTTCATGTTTATTATTATTTACTATTGATTTTTATCTGAAAAAATAGAACTTCCTTGGATTCCACCTTTTTAACGGGGATAGAATTTTAGCGCTAAATATCGAAGTTAATTTCAATGAATACAGATTTTAATCATTTTTAGAAATTCAGTACGCTAAAATGACCAAGTTGAGTTGGCGACCTTATAGAGGTCTATTCTGTGCATTATGGTATTATTTTGTAATAAACAACAAAATTTATATTATGAATTATGGCAATGATATAGATTTAATCATTTGTGTTCTGATTATAAACAGAATTAACGAGAAAAAAAACAACATTTTTTTAATTATATAATATAAAAAGTTATTTCTCATAAAGAAGCATAATCCGAGTCTGGAGGGAGGAATAGAGTACCCCTATACCATTTATATAGTACTTATCATAAAAATTATATTGAAATTTGATATAAATGAAATAACCTTTATTCTTTTGTAATAATCACTGGATAGATTATTACAAAAGGGGTTATTTGATATTTTAATTTTTCAAATAACCCCTTTGGATATGTTACCTCTTACTCGATTATTGAGTGAATCTACTTGATAAATCAAACCGGATTTATGTATATAAATACTGTGAACAATCCAAGTTTATTATTTTAACTCCTTGCTTGATAATCCTAAGACATTTCGTGCAACAACAAGATGTTGGATTTGCCCGGTTCCTTCAAATATATCTAAAATTTTACAATCCCTCATCCATTTTTCAGCAAGTTCTTTCTGGGAAAAACCCATGGGACCAAGAAGTTCACAACACTTGTGAGTTATTCTAGTCCCATCGCGTCCGCCCTTGGCCTTGCACATGGATGCTTCAAGGCTATTGGCTAATTTATTGTCAGCCATCCATGCTGCTCTCCATGCAAGAAGGCGCATTGCCTCGAGATTCGCTTCCATAAGATAAAATTCCCTCTGCATGCTGGATATGTTATTAACATTTTCATTGTAATCTAAAGCGATCCCATTCTCTTTCATCTTTTCTCTGGTCAAATCGACCCCAGCCCTTGCAACTCCGGTTGCCATTATTCCTACCATAGGCCTGGTGTTATCAAAGGTTTTCATAACCCCCTTAAAGCCTGCGGTGCTCTTGCTCTGAACAACCTCAGCGCTTCCCAGAATATTATTCTTTGGTATTCGGCAATCATTAAGGACCATTGTTCCTGTATCCGATGCTCGCATTCCGAGTTTATCTTCAAGATGATCCAGCTCAAATCCAGGGGTTCCCTTTTCAACAACAAAGGATTTTATACCCGCTTTGCCGGCGCTTCTATCAACAGTTGCCCAAACAACAACTACCTCACAGCGATCTGCGCAAGTAACGAATATTTTTTCGCCATTGAGAACCCACTCATCACCCTCAAGCTTTGCAGTTGTTGTAATTGAGCCTGAATCGGAACCGGAACCAGCCTCTGTGATAGCCATAGCAGCCCATTTTTTCCCAAAACGCTCCAACTGCTCTTCAGTAGCCACAGCATCAATTGCAGCATTTCCAAGACCAGCACCAGGGAATGTAAGCATAAGACCGCAATCACCCCAGCCCATCTCTTCAACAGCAATCATTACATTCATATTCTGACCAATAACACCTTCAGGTGGCGGAGCTTTCTTTTCTCCTGATCCTTTGTCCTTTTTAGCGCCACCTCCCATTGCTCCTGTCATTCCACGGAATACATCTAATTCCTTTGGGTAAACATGCTCCTGCTCATCATACTTTCGAGCTATGGGTCTTAGAACATCCTTGGCAAGGTTGTTCATGTTTTTTTTCATTTCAATTAAATTATCTGGTAATTCTAGTCCTATCATCCTTATGCCTCCTTTATACAATTGCTAATGCTTCAATTATAGCTATTCCTCGACCATTTCGGTAATATCTCTCAACCGGATGGTCTCTAATGAATCCATGACCTCCTAATATCTGAACACCAGAATCAACTACAAACATAGTTTTTTCTCCTACATAGAACTTGGCTAAATAGGATTCCCTCTTCGCATCCTTGCCTGCCTCAAGTCTTGAGGCTGCCTGCCATGTCATTAGTCTCATTGCATCAACTTCATATGCCATCTCAGCTATCATAAAGGCAATTGCCTGTCTATGGGCAATCGGCTCTCCAAATTGAACACGCTCCTTTGCATAGTCTCTTGAATATTCAAATGATGCTCTGCTTATGCCAGTTCCAATCGCAGACATGGCGACTCTCGATTTTTGAATCACTTTATCGAAATCACAACCATTATCACCACCAAGAAGGTCTTCCGCAGGCACTTCGCAATTATCGAGATCTATCTCATATGTCCGTAAGCAATATAGCCCAAGATTCTTCTCTCTTTCACCAATCTTTAATCCTGGATTATCCTTACTTACAATAAATAGATCATTCTTGCCATTATTATTGGCTGCAATCATCATATGTGATGATTCGGCTCCAAAGGGGACAAAACATTTTTTTCCATTTAGAATATAGGAACCATTCTTTTTCGAAGCCGTAGTCTTAAGATTGACAACATCAAAACCAAAATGGGGCTCATTTATCCCAAGGGTGAAGGGCTTAAATGATTCACCGCAGCATTCTGGAAGGTATTTCTTCTTCTGTGCATCTGTTCCCATCTCCAGAAGAGGTTGAATAAATAACGATGGTAGGGTAGCCGCTACGGCAAAAGCCATCTCCCCGCTAGCCAATTCTTCTAGAACAATAGCATTCATTATTGGAGAGTGCTGCATTCCATATCCACCATATTCTTCCGGAACTGGCGAAATAGAGATGCCAAGCTCCCATGCCTTTTGGAGATAATTTTCATCTATTTCACCATTTTCATCCATATCATGAGCATTATCAAGAATATTGTCCTTGACAAAGCTCTGAATGGTATCTCTCATTATTGCTTGTTCTTCTGACATTGAAAAACCAAACATATAATCCTCCAAATTCCTATTAGTAATTTAAAAATATTTGCATAAGCCTGAAAGTTAATATTATCGCTTTCGAGAAAAAGAGTGGGTTTACATTATTAAGACTCGGTATAATAGTGTTCATTATTTGAGCAATGATATTAAATATAAGTCAATAAATATAAAACCGAAATATTTACCAAGTTTCAAGCTTATGACCTAAAGTAAACAAAGACATTTATCAATCAATGATTTTTTGTTTTGAATTATTATTTTTTGGATTACTTTCCAATAAAAGGTGACTATGGTGCTATCTCCCACTTCGGATGGCATTGTGAAAGCTTATTTTTGCAGGTTATCCTCAAGAATCTGAGATATAGTTTCTTATTAAGATATATTATGAAATAAGGAGGGAATGAATGTCTGATTTTTTTGATCTGTTAATTATTAGACGATCCATTAGAGATTTTGAGGAAAGAACTGTTCCTCAAAATTTAATAATGGATATTATAAAGGATAGCTGTCTGGCTCCAAGCTCAGGCAATGGGCAACCCTGGAAATTTATTATTGTCAATAATCAAGATTTAATTAAGAGACTCTCTGATGATAGTAAAAAGAATATCCTTTCCTCTATTGAAAAAGATCCAACATCTCCTTCCAAAAAGTATGAGGGTATACTTAAGGATAAAAATTTTAATGTCTTCTATAACTCTCCAAGCCTTATCATGATTGTGGGTGCTAATAATCATAGGTCAACCTATGTAGATTGTACACTTGCGGCATGCTATTTCATGTTGTCTGCTAGTGCGAGGGGATTGGGGACATGCTGGATCAATCTGGGCGCTGATATCAGAGCCCATGACCTTTTAGAAGAGATCGGATTGCCTGAGGGTCATAAAATAGTAGCGCCGATTATATTAGGTTATCCTAAAGAGATACCAAGCATACCCTCGAGAAAGGAGCCTCAGATTCTAAGAGTCATTACCTAGAGATAAATATTTGATTAACTTTTAGTAATAAATTGCTCATTGAAGAAATTCCCTTATGAGCATAATTATATAATCCAAAGGGGATGATAAACAACCCATGTCATGTTTATTATAATTTGGATGATGTCCGAATATATCTGAGGAAGATTTAAATCAGTAAAGCTATGTTTTAAAGAAGTCCACTAATTTATTAAGATTTTCTGTCATTTCAGATGCTTGTTTAGTATTTGTCGCGATGTTCTCCGCTCCAGTAGAAGTAATCTGTGTTGATTCAGTAATGGTTGATATGGACTTGGAGATTTCGTCAACAGCTATTTTTAGTTCTTCAGTTGCGTATCTGATCTCTTCAGATTTATTTTTTACGTTGATAGCTTCATTATTAACAGAATCATTCCTTTCCAATTGGTTTGTCATATCTGTAGAGATATTATTCATCATCTCATTAATGGATTTGACTCCATTAATTATTTTGCTAATTATATTTACTGTATCTGTAACGTTTTTCATTCCCTTAGTTATCTCTTTATCATTGGTTGTTACTAATTGGTCTATGTCTTTGATGCTAACGGCCGTTTGATCAGCCAACTTTGATATTTCATCAGCAACAACCGCAAAACCTCTTCCAGCATCACCTGCTCTCGCAGCTTCAATGGCAGCATTTAGCGACAATAGATTTATTTTATCAGAAATATCATTGATGATGTTAACGATGTCTGTTATTTTCGAGGAACTGTTGCTAATCTTATTCATGCTTTCATTCATATAGTCAAGATAACTACTCCCTGATTTTGCAGATGATGAAATATCTTCAACTAAGGACATCGCCTCTCCAATCCGCCTACTCATATTAGTTATAATTTTAGAGAGGCCCTGCATCTGTTCTATTAATGAATTCATCTGCTGGAATTGATCTCCAGCCCTGTTAGAGATTAAATCCATGCTTGCGGAAATTTGTTCAATTGTTGAATGAATTTCTTCCGAGGAGGCTGCCTGGCTTTGGATATTCATTGAAAAGGTATCTGTAACTTTCGCAATACCTGTAGAGGAGGTGGCCAGATTTTTTGAGAAATCCTTTACCTCTTTGATAACGTTTCTGATCTTATCTACAAAGGTGTTGAAGGATTTAGCCATCTCTCCTAACTCATCCTTTGATTCAATTAAGAGTTTAGCGGTTAAGTCGCCATCAATGTTTGATATATCATTAAGCTTTGTATTAACCGAAATTATTGGGCGAACTATCTTGTTTGCCATAAAAAGAACGATTATAAAGCCAAAGAGAAAGAATGCAAATACAAATATTATATTAGTAATTTTTGTGTTATCCAGATCCTTTTGGATATTCCCAATTGTGTTTATCAATTCTTGAGTTTGATTATCTCGGTACCTGCTCAGTATGTTATTTAACTTATCGCGAACAACAACAAAGACGTCCAGCATCGCATTGCCCGCTTCTGAGCCGCCTTCAAGATAGGCATGGGCCACTTCATTGCCAACATCATAATAATTTTTAAGATTCGCCTTCATCTGCTCAATCTCTTTCAACTCATCAGGTGTGTTTTGGAACTTTTCGATCAATTTGTCAACATTATTGATCGCACTGTTATAATGCTTTTGGGCTTCATCAAAACCTTGATCATAGCCCTTTGCTCCCCTTGTTAAGGCTACATTCGTGAGCCAATCTTGAATCATGATTACATCTTTTTCAATATCAATAAATAATAGGGCATTTGGTAAATTTGTCTCTTTGACTAATAGTGCATGTCTCGAGTTAATGTGTGAGACGTATGCGCCAACACTCAATATAATAGTGGCTGGCAGAAGAATGAGAATAAAAGCAAAAAAGAGTTTCGCCTTAATTCTCATTTTTTTAAACATATTTAACGAGATGCTCATGTTTTTATACCTAAATAATAGATTATATTGCTTAATTTGTATAATTTATAATGCACTAAATTTTAAATAGTTACAAGTAATTTTTATAGTAAAAAAAAAAATACAAGTAAGTTCTCAATAAATTGCAGGGAAATTACCATAAACCCAGTAGCTGGTGGGGATTATGGTAATTTTTGAGATGTTATAATTATACAAATTTATAGTATGTGATTCATTATTATTTAAAATAAAGAATCACAAGTAATTTAATATATATTCATGAAACAACCACGGATACTGGAGATGCTATCTGATCATTTCAATAGGACTTTTATATAAATTTTATCATAAAATTTATAGATAAAATAAATGCGAATGTTTTAGAATTACTTTGTTGTATCTGTGAATTCTCCAATAAAGCTTGAGGAAGGTTTAATGTTCACAATGTAACATTTATTATTGATTTAGTATATTTAGGGGGTAATGAAATTATAAAAATATAGTATAGTATCCACAGTAACACTTCTTCTAATAAAATTTAATTTTATTATAGATAATTGACTATTGTCAATATCAATAATATTATAATCACCTTGATGCATAAGCGTGATTTATCAGTATTATTAAATATTGCTGAAAACTCAGTTAACTTGATTAAGTTAAATTCTATTTTGATAAAGTATACAGTTAAGCCAATAAAAATAAAACTAAAATCAACAAGAATTCTTAACCTCGTTATCCTGCAATCCAATAAATAATTTTCCTGCCAGTAGGATTAGAACTAAGCAATAGTGATTAATTCGAATTAATCACTATTGCTTATCTGGTTGTCTTTATTAAAATGCAACTGATATCCCGGCCATATATATGACCATGTCATTGTTCCTTTTAACATCCTTGGTCGGGTCTAATAGATTGGCCATGTTGCCGACATCAGATTCCATATCTACTATATCACATTCAACCTTTATTGCTATTCTTGGCTTGGGCTTAAAGTTCATCCCAATAATATATATATTCGATGATTCAATTATTATTGAAGTTTGCGATATGTCAGTATCCATGGCCATATATTCATATCTAAAATATGGGGCTATTTTGTTATAAAATTGGTATTCAACCTGACCATAATAGGTGTAATACTTGGCATCATCTTCCTGTACAGGATAGCCATGAACTGAATTAACAATTCTATTATCGTTGTCTTTGTCCATCCATTGGTACAGCCCTTCAGTTTGTAAAATGAAGGTGCCGTCAAAGGGCAGTGAACCTATGCTGAGTTTCAGGTGCGCAAGGGCGATTGTATCCCATTGTTTTTTAGTGTATTCATCCTTTGATGGGTCATAGTCCATGGTTACAACAATGTTATTAGGATTAGTTGAATCCAAGAGATCAGATGTACCGATATCCAACAGATAAGTTTTTTGGGATATTATTGTAGTTTTGCCATAATACCCTGAACCCCCAAATTCAAGATCAATTTTATCTGCGATTGTGGGGAGCTTAATATTTAAAAAACCACCTGCCGCCTTATTCTTATTATCATCGTATAAGGCATCAGCATTTGATATACCGTTCCCGACATAGGCCATGTATTCAAATAATGTGCCTGCTACATCCATTGACCCAACAAGCTCAACACCTGTCTGCGCCTTTGGCATCCCAATTCCTATAATTGGTGCCTGCACCAGCATGGGAAGTCTTATGCTGGTGAGAATGGGGGCGCCATGATCACGCTGCCATATTCCAAAGGGAGTAAAATATCGTCCGAAACGCAGATTGGCATAGGATAATTCATTCCACTCAATGTAGGCGCGTTCAATGTCTATTGAACCGTACTTGGAGAGAGAAAAGGTGGGTGTCATATAGGATGAATCAAAGGGGGTTCCTATCATATTGCCCGTTGAATACAGGGTCACCTCGCCAGTAGAATCATCTACTACCTGGGTAGTCTCTGGTTCCTTTTCAATTTCTCCAGTCGGTGAGTAACGAAAGGTAATTTCGCTAAAGGCCTTCCAACCCTTATCAACGAAAAATGTAAAATATAGATTGAGATCACTCTGTACGAAATTGCCATTATCATTTTGTGATGGCGATATGGAAGATAGCATATTATCATCTGAATCGAAATCAAAATCTATATAAACTGTCTGAAGAAAACCAGTGATGTGATATCGGTTTTCTTCTTCTATATACTGAGCATAAAGCATGCTTTGAGTGCTTAAAGTAAGCAGCAATACGATTAGACCAAATAAGATTTTCATATAATATTTCCTCCAAGTTATGGTTTTAAGAGCATAGGGTATTTAAATGAAGATTCATAAATCCCTAAATCTTTAGGTTTTCATTACCGTTAGTCAATAATTTTCACAGAGGAGCCCGCCTCTGACCTCTTAACGAATCCGATAAACTTGGGTGAGTTGCTCACCATGGTTACTATTACATTGCTGGCAACCTTGCGAGGTGTTGGAGTACCGTCCCGTATGCTTTTTTTTACCCATGACGAATCCAGTTTGGAAGGCGTAGTGTTTAAATATTTTGAGCAGAATTGCTCTGTTATGCCAGAGTTGTTGTTCAGCAAAACCTTGACAGCGCCCCCGTCAGGCCAGTTGGTAACATCACCATTAAAGATGCGTTTTATCTGACTAGCGCTAAGCGAGCCCTTGCTGTTATTCGCTATCACAACAACATCATCCTGAGCAGGAACCTCATGCAATCCTAATATGAAGGTTCCTGCCATCATAACTAATATTAAGAGAAGACGAGTAATTCTATTTGTATTTTTCATGTTACCTCCTTAATTAAAATGCAACTGAGATTCCAGCCAAATAATATATCATGTCATTGTTCATTTTTACATCCTTGGTCGGATCCGATAGGTTGGCCATGTTGCCGAAATCAGTTTCAATATCAACTATTATACTTTCGATCTTAATTGCTATTCTTGGTTTGGGCTTAAAGCTTATCCCCATTGTATACATGGTCGAATTTTCCAGTAAAACAACATTTTGTGCTATATCACTATCTAGAGACATTATTTCATATCTAAAATAGGGAGCAATTTTGCCATAGAATTGGTATTCAACCTGACCATAATAGGTATAATACTTAGCGTCATCCTCCTGAACGGCATAGCCATGAACTAAATCTACAATTCTAGGATCGTCATCTTTGTCCATCCATTGGTGCAGCCCTTCAGCCTGTAAGACGAATGTGCCGTCAAAGGGTAGCGAACTAATGCTTAATTTCAGGTGTGCAAGGGCGATTGTATCCCACTGTTTGGTAGTATACTTATCTTGTGATGGATCGTAGTCCATGGTAACAACAATGTTATTGGGATTAGTAGAATCCAAGAGATCAGATGTGCCTATATCCAACAAATAGGTTTTTTGGGATATATGTGTTGTCTTGCCATAATACCCTGAACCTCCCAATTCAAGATCGATCTTATCAGCAATTGTGGGTAACTTGATATTCAAAAAGGCTCCTACCCCTTTATTCTTATTATTATCATATAACGCATCAGCATTAGATATACCATTCCCTACATATGCCATGTATTCAATCAATGTGCCAGCATCCATTGTTCCAACAAGCTCAACGCCTGTCTGTGCCTTGGGCATTCCCAATCCTGGCAATGGCGGCTGTACTAGCATTGGGAGTCGTATACTCGTGAGAATAGGAGCGCCATGATCACGCTGCCATATCCCAAAGGGGGTAAAGAAACGTCCGAAGCGGAGATTAGCATAAGACAATTCATTCCACTCTATATAGGCTCGTTCAATATCTATTGAACCATACTTGGATAGCGAAAATGTGGGCGTCATATAGGATGAATCGAAGGGGGTTCCTATCATGTTTCCCGTTGAATACAGGGTTACCTCGCCAGTAGTTTCATCTACTACCTGGGTTGTCTCTGGCTCAATTGTAATATTCCCAGTGGGTGTGTATCGAAATGCTATTTCGCTAAAAGCCTTCCATCCATCATCAACAAAGAATGTAAAATAGATATTGAGATCACTCTGTACAAAATATCCGTTATCATTTAGCTGTGGCGCTAAGGCAGACATCATATTTTCATCGGAATCAAAATTGATGTCCATATAGACTGTCTGCATAAACCCGGAGATGTGAAACCGTTTCTCCTCTTCCATAAACTGTGCAAAAAGCATCCCCTGAATGCCTAAGGTGAGAAACAATCCATATACTAATAAAAGAAAATACTTTTTCATCTAAATTTCCTCCAAAATTTGTAATTTTTTTTGCTTAAAGCTATTTAGATTTAAGAGTATAGGATATTCAAATGATAAATCATGAATTTCCTAACTCCTTATTCCCCCTACACATTAGTCAATAATTTTCACAGAGGAGCCTGCCTCTGACCTCTTAACAAATCCGATAAACTTGGGCGAATTGCTCACCATGGTTACTATTACATTGCTGGCAACCTTGCGTGGTGTTGGAGTACCATCTCGTATACTCTTCTTTACCCATGACGAATCCAGTTTGGAAGGCGTAGTGTTAAGGTACTTTGAGCAAAATTGTTCTGTTACGCCGGCGTTGCTGTTCAGCAAAACCTTAACAGTGCCTCCGTCAGGCCAGTTGGTGACATCGCCAGTAAAGATGCGCTTTATCTGACTGGCACTAAGCGAGCCCTTGCTATTGTTTACTATCACAACAACATCATCCTGTGCAGGAGTCTCATGCACTCCTATGATGAATGTTCCTGTAAGAAGGATTAGAGTAAGAACTAAGTAATTAAATAGACTTTTCTTTTTCATGTTAACCCTCCCTTAGCATTAAAAAGCTACTGATATTGACGCAACATATACAGTCATATCATTATTTATTTTTTCATCTTTTGTAGGATCCAGATAATTGGCCATGTTGGCAGTGTCGGTTTCCATATCTACGATATTAGCTTCTGCCTTAATCGCAATCTTTGGTCTTGGCTTGTAATTGATACCTACTACATACATGTATGTCTGTTCAGACATTATCTTCTCCTGTGCTATATCAGTATCTTTATTAGTAGTCTCATACCTAAAATAGGGAGTAAGTTTACCATAGAATTGATATTCCACCTGTCCGTAATAGGAGTAGTACTTCATATCATCTTCCTGTATATTATAGCCGTGAACTGAGTCTACAATTCTAATATCATCGTCCTTGTCACTCCATTGATGCACACCTTCAGCCTGTAGGATGAATGTGCCATCAAGGGGTAGTGATGCTATGGAGAGTTTAAGATGGGCCAGTGCCATTGTGTCCCATTGCTTAGCTGTGTATTCATCTTGTGAGGGATCATAATCCATGGTTACAACAATATTATTTGGATTAGTTGAATCCAATAGGTCTGATGTTCCTATATCCAATAAATAGGTTTTCTGAGAGATATATGTTCGCTTGCCATAATATCCTGAACCGCCAAACTCAATATCTATTCTGTCAGCGATTGTTGGAAGTTTAAAGTTTAGAAATCCACCAACTGCCTTATTTGAATTGTCATCATATAGCGCTTCAGCTTCTGATATCCCATTCCCCACATAGGCAGCATACTCTATTAATGTGTCTGCAACATCAATTGATCCAAGTAGCTCCACACCTGTCTGCGCTTTAGGCATTCCGGTTGTTCCTAATGTCGGGACTACCATTAAAGGGAGCCGCGCGCTTGTTACGATTGGCGCTCCATGATCGCGCTGCCATATCCCAAAGGGGGTAAAATATCGACCAAAGCGTAGATTAGCATAGGACAGTTTGTTCCATTCAATATATGCGCGTTCAATTTCAATTGCGCCATATTTAGAAAGTGAGAATGTTGGGGTCATGTATGAAGTGTCATAAGGCGTCCCAATCATATTTCCTGTAGAATAAATGGTTACCTGGCCAGTAGTGGAGTCTATTACCTGGGTTGTCTCTGGCTCTATATCAAGTTCTCCAGTTGGCTTGTAACAGAAGGCAACCTCACTGAAGGCCTTCCAGCCCTCATCGATGAAGAAGCTAAAATAAAGATTTAGATCACTCTGCACAAATGCTCCATTTTCGTTTGCATTTGTTTGGACTGATTCTAACATGCTATTTTCTGACTCTACATCTAATTGTATGTATATGGTCTGCATAAATCCGGATATATGAAATCGTTTCTCCTCTTCCATCATCAATTGAGCAAAAAGCATACTGTGGGTGCTAATGATAAGCTGTACTATGCTGACCAATAATAGTAAATGCTTCATCATCATAAATTACCTCCAAATTTTGTAGTTTATTGCTTTAAGCTATTATTTATAGTGCATTGGATATTCACATGAAGAATGTGATTTCCTAGCTCCATATTCCAACAATACATCAATCAATAATTTTTACAGAGGAGCCCGCCTCTGACCTTTTGACAAATCCTATAAACTTTGGCGAGTTGCTCACCATGGTAACTATTACATTGCTGGCAACCTTGCGCGGGGTAGGTGTGCCGTCCCGTATGCTCTTTTTTACCCATGACGAATCCAGTTTGGAAGGCGTTGTGTTTAAGTACTTTGAGCAGAATTGCTCTGTTATGCCGGGATTGCTGTTCAGCAAAACCTTGACAGCACCTCCATCAGGCCAGTTGGTAACATCACCATTAAAGATGCGTTTTATCTGACTAGCATTAAGCGAGCCCTTGCTATTATTCGCTATCACAACAACGTCATCCTGAGCAGGAGCCTCATGCAGTCCTATGGTGAATGTCCCTGCCAAAAGGATAAGAGATAATATTAAGTGACTCTTTATACTTTTCTTCTTCATGTTTAAACCTCCCTTTAGAATTAAAAAGCTACTGATATTGATCCCATATAGATAATCATATCATTATTCATCTTTTCATCTTTTGTTGGATCCCAACGATTAGCCATGTTGCCAACGTCGCTATCCAGATCAGCAATAATAGTTTCCGCCTTTATGGCAACCTTTGGCCTTGGCTTATAATTTAGACCTGTTACATACATTGTTGAATTTTTGGTTAATATCTTATCCTGTGCTATATCAGTATCTCGATTAGTAATTTCATATCTAAAATAGGGAGTAAGTTTACCATAGAATTGATATTCCACCTGTCCGTAATAGGAGTAATACTTCATATCATCTTCCTGTACACTATAGCCGTGAACTGAATTTACAATTCTACTATCATCATCCCTGTCACTCCCTTGATGCACACCTTCAGCCTGTAGGATGAAGGTGCCATCAAGGGGTAGTGATGCTATGGAGAGTTTAAGATGAGCCAGTGCCATTGTGTCCCATTGCTCAGCGGCGTATTCATCTTGTGAAGGATCATAATCCATTGTTACAACAATATTATTTAGATTAGTTGAATCCAATAGGTCTGATGTCCCTATAGCCAACAAATAGGTTTTTTGCGAGATATGTGTTCGCTTGCCATAATAACCTGAGCCGCCAAACTCAACATCTATTCTGCCAGCGATTGTTGGAAGCTTAAAATTTAGGAACCCACCAACAGCCTTATTTGCATTGTCATCATATAGCGCATCAGCCTCGGATATGCCATTCTCTACATAGGCAGCATACTCGATTAATGTGTCTGCAATATCAACTTTCCCAAGTAACTCTACCCCTGTTTTGGACGTTGGCATCCCGGTTCCTCCCAATGCTGAAACTACCATTATAGGGAGGCGCACGCTTGTTACGACTGGCGCTCCATGATAGCGCTGCCATATCCCCAAGGGGGTGAAATAGCGACCAAAGCGTAGATTAGCATAGGACAGTTTGTTCCATTCAATATATGCGCGTTCAATTTCAATTGCGCCATATTTAGAAAGTGAGAATGTTGGGGTCATGTAAGATGTATCATAGGGCGTTCCGATCATATTTCCAGTTGAATATAGGGTTACCTCGCCAGTAGTGGAGTCTATGACCTGGGTTGTCTCAGGCTCTACATTTAATTCTCTTGTTGGTGTGTAAAGGAAGGCAACTTCACTAAAGGCCTTCCAGCCTTCATCGATAAAGAAGGTAAAATAGAGATTCAGATCGCTCTGCATGAATGCACCATTTTTGTTTGAATTTGTTTGTATAGTTTCCATCATACTCTCTTCAGCAGCAGGATCAATTTGTATATATATGGTCTGCATAAACCCAGATATGTGATAGCGCTATTTTTCAATATCCTGAGCCAAAAGTGTGTTCTGAACAACTGCCATGATCAATACAAAACAATATACAAGTAGTATTTTGTTTCTCATCCTATACCTCCGAAATGATTTTTTATTAATATATTTTGCTGATATCTTTTTGTTAAAGAAAACCTTTATTTATTCGGTTCTAGATCATGCAAAATCTATAATCTTTTCACCTCCTTTTTAATAAAGGTTATTCCAATTTTTCATTGGAAATTATATTATATTTAAAATTCCTGATGGGAGATTTATTAGATCCGCTTAATGTTTTGTCATCCTGTTATGGATAGATTTAAAACTACTCATTTGATATCCATAAAGTATTCATGCTAAATTGAATATAATTAAGAGCTATCTATGTTTGCTGAAATAGAGCTTAATGATAATTTGGTTATTACAAAATTATTGAAACCTTTGTAGTATAACTCATATCAGCGATAATACAAGAAAAATATTATAGAAGTGGAGTTTAATTATCCAATCCATATTCATCTGATAATTAGTCCATCTTTATTTCTTTTCATTATATCATTGGGGATAAATGTTTGCACTCAACTAGGCTAAGTTAAGAAAAGAAAATAATATTTCCATATTGATGTACATTTCAAATGCGCATAACGCCTGCTCCACTTGGGAAGGGAGATGGAAAAAGTCTTCTGAGACTTCAGATCTTTCTATATTTATTAAACTTTACTGAAATAAGCGTTGAATAAATCCCTTACCTTTATTTTTAGCCGAGAGTCGAAAGGATGGAATCGCAATGCACGTTTAATGTTGTTTTCAACTCAAGGAAATCTGGATTATGTCTTATTGTAAAACTATCAGAATAACCTATCTTTACCCCTTTTCAAAGAAGAAGGGGGAGAGTGACTAGTCATAAAGGAAATTGTTGATAACCACTATTATTATCATAGATAATGGGAATTAGGTATTGTTGATTGGATATTTATAGTTGTAAAATGTTGAAGATGCAAAATTGATTAGCTTTTATAAAACATTGAATGTTATATATTTGATATATCAATATTTGTCAAATAAAATTTATTAAAGTTTTAAAAACCATCCTAACTGCTCATCAAGTTAGGGATTGAGATGGGTTAATTTTTATCATTCATAGAAGTCATTCACCTGTATGTACAGGGGCAGGTTTTGAGAATGCTTAAATCGCATAATGATTCTATTTAATAAAGACTCCTACATACCCAGGGGGGACAGTGGTGTCTCCACTGCGAATACAGGAACCTCATAACGCAGGCATGAGAGTGTGGATAACTGTATTTATTGTCTACTTTTTCAGCAGTCACAAACCATTGTTTAGTGATTATTCAGACCCTTCGTTGTCCAACTTCCTTTCCGCTAGGTATAAACTCTCTCAGAAGATTACACATGCCACTACCTTTTCATTTGTATGATTTTTACCATTTTGCTATCAGTAAATTTGACATATAGATGTAGCTTTTCAGTTAAATTGGAAATTTTTCCATCAATAATGTGATTCTCACCGTCAATACTGATGATTATATATTTTATAAGATTTAATCATCTAATCTTGAGATTTTTTTATTTCAGATGAAAAAAAATCCGATAATATATATAAGCCTTGCACATCAATCTCCGAGAAGGCAAGTTTTAATATCTTTTGTTTGATTTGTGAAAAGATCATCTTCTCTCAGCCAATGTTGAGGGAAGAGGGATCTATTCTTCTTTCCAATACAATATCAGAGATGGTTCGGTATACATGAAATCAAGACCAATGAATATGAAGAAACCTATTTTATATTTATTATCAATCATTATATTCATTTGTTCCAGTATTTCCCTTGATGCATCATATATAAGAAACACTAGAGTCATTGATACACCCACTGCCTATACAATTGACAGGGGAACCTATCAGGTATCCTTTCTTGGGTATGATAATGGCGGGGTTGAATTAAAGACATTTATTGGCATTCATGATAATATCTTCTTTGGGGTTTCTCTGGATATACAAAACGCCATAGGCAAGGATAATGCTGAGCCGAATGTTCCAGGAGTGATTGCTAAACTGAAAATATCAGATGGGTGGGAACCCTTTCCTGTTTCTTTTGCAATAGGTTACGATTCCTTTTATATTGGAAGGGAAGGGAAGACTACTAACTACCAGAACGAGTTGAATAGAATGATATATGGCCCATACTTTGTAATAACAAAACCCATTTACCTGCTATTTGATGAACAGCATATTCATTTTGGGATGAGGGTGCCTACACAACCCGATTATATTCCTGAAAACTCATCATATTATATTTCGATTGACATTCCACTGGGGGAATCTATTATTTTCAAATCAGAGGGCGAGAGAATATACTATGATTTCTCAAGGCCTGATGAATGGTTATTGAATATTGGTTTAAGATATACATATCTCAATCACCTTGGAATTGAGTTTGCTATATTGCTGCAAAAGCAGGACCGCGCTAACAGGATCATTAAGATTGAGTATAATGATGAATTCTAAATATCTCCAATTCACATGAATGTCAATATTTAAGGATGAAATTTTTAGTATATCCTCACTGCATTCCAGAGAGACCTCGATTATCGTTAAAATCCTTCATTAAAATAGTTTATTTGACGTTTTTTGTGCTTTTTTTATCTAATAGCACAATCGCTCAGCAAAATAGGTTTTGTAATATCTCAATAATCAATAATAATAACGAGCCTGTATTTTTAAGGGTTGAGATTGCTGATTCATTTGAAAGCAGAAAAAGGGGTTTAATGTTTCGCAAAATGCTCAAAAAGAATAGCGGCATGTTGTTTGTTTTCAGAAAAGAAGAAAAACGCAACTTTTGGATGAAGGATACATTTATACCACTTGATATAGCATTTATAAACCGTTATGGTGTTATAAATGAGATATACTATATGAAACCATTGGATACTTCGATCATTTATCCCTCCCTTTTGCCCGCGCAATATGTCTTGGAGGTAAATAAGGGCTGGTTTAGTGAGAATAAAATTACTGTAGGTTGTAAGTTGATATTGAATGGATGCATCGGTAAATAGAATTCCGTCATCTGTTGACGAAAAGGCCTTTCTAATAGGCATAGTGACAGATGGTCAGGATATTAAGGCTGTTGAGGATTCCCTTGCAGAACTTGATCTCCTAGTGTCTACTGCTGGAGCGGTTATTATTGAATCAACAATTATTAAGAGGAAGAAAATTGATCCTGCCCATATCATTGGCAAGGGGTATCTTGACAAGCTTAAGGATATTGTAATCAGGGAGGGAATACGCCTGATTGTATTCGATTTGAATAAAATAAGGCCTGCTCAGGTTAGAAATCTTGAGGAATTGCTGAAATGCAGGATTATAGGAAGGACTGAGGTGATATTGGATATATTTGCTCAGAGGGCGAGAAGCGCTGAGGCAAAAATACAGGTTGAATTGGCACAGTTGAAGTATATTCTACCAAGAATAAAGGGACTTGGCGGCGCCTTGTCCAGACTGGGTGGAGGAATCGGAACTAGAGGCCCTGGCGAAAAGATGATTGAAACTGATAGAAGGCATATACTGAGAAGAATATCAAAGTTGGATAGGGAATTAAGAAAGATAGCTGAACATAGAAGCCTTATCCGAAAATCAAGATCCAGTGAAATATTGGGGGCAGTAGTTGGATATACCAATGCAGGCAAATCCACTTTGATAAATGTACTTGCCAAGGATGATCTATTTGTTGAAAATAGGCTCTTTGCAACATTGGACGCCTTCACAAGAACGGTATTCCTTGATCATGGGAAAAAGATATTGCTCACAGATACTATTGGATTTATTCGAAATTTGCCAGCTAACCTGATAGAGTCATTCAAATCAACATTGGAAGAGATTCAAAATGCGGATTTCTTGATTCACCTGATCGATATAACTTCAAGAGACATAGAAAATAATATTAAAACTGTTGAGAACGAATTGTTGGCACTTGAATGCCTGAACAAGCCTAATATTATGTTTTTTAATAAGATAGATTCTCTACAAAATTGCGGTGTAAGGGAATTCATCATGAATAGGTACCCCTATCCCATAATTGGCTCCGCTATAAAAAGAATAGGAATTGATGAACTGAGAGAGCGATTTATTTTTATATATGATAGTATACACAAGAGCGCTCATAGAGCCGGTCGCTTTTAATCATTCTTTAAGATAATATCATATTCATTCCTATTGGTTCTTGTTTATTGAATTGAAAAAAGCTTGAAAAAATTGTAATTTTATCATAATAAAATAGTAACTCCATTTAATAGGACTATATCTTATAATATAGGAGTTTCTGAGGAATTCATCTTGTAGGTTAGATCTATTTTCTATCAATAAGTAAGTTAACAGAATGCTTATATTACTAAATCATAATTAAGCGGGGAATATATGCCAACATACGAATATATGTGTTCATCCTGTAATGGACGTTTTGACTTTTATCAGGGAATTAAGGACGATCCTCTTGAAGAGTGTCCTGACTGCAATGGTATGATTAAGCGGTTGATTACCGGCGGATTGGGTTTTATGACTAAGGGTGGAGACACATCCTTTGGTGATAGCTCCTGTTCAGGGGGCTCCTCATGTAATTCATGTACGAAATGTGGAAAATAATTTTCTGAATTATGCCTTTCAGGGGAGGTAATGCCCCTCTACTTCAAGGCTGGAGAAAGATATAGTACACTTTCTTCAATTTGATCGAAAAATACAATAATACACCTCAATTTTAATCCAATATTGTGTAGATTTCCATTAAATACTAAGGGAAGTGCCATAATCGCCGTTAAAGGGGGGGATGATGGCGCTATTTGAGAAGTTTCATTATTACTATCTACACAATTTTTTGAATAGCCACAAATAGAATTATATAAACTATAAGCTTTTAGTTCTCTATGACAAAGTTCATCTTAAACAGTTTATGTGAAGCTGGATGAGGATGTATATTTATGTTTTTCATTAATTTATAAAATTAGATTGACGTATGTTTGTGCTATTAATTATCTTGTTAACAATGAGTCACGTCAATGTTAGCTCTGAAATTATAAATTATTTCAATAAATTATAAATAATAACCAAGGTAACCTTCACTCTAAATTTTATATCAGGTGAGAGAAATGAGAGATAGAATAACCCTTCCATCATGGATTAATTTAGTGCAAATTAATAATAAATTAATCCTGTGTAATCTATTGAAATTTCGATGCAGTAACAATAACCTTAAAAAATATTTTTTATTATCTATCTATTGCTTCTTTAGCAGAGCATCAATTTATACTGCAATTTTTATAATATCTGCTTACATCCTTATCGGGTGTCAGACTGAATCTCTTCCGGATGGATTAGATGGAAGTCGTTACCATACTTCAATGGAATGGGGAGGTGAAGATTCTGTGCATGGTGAAAAGTTCAATGAAAATCCCTACAATTGCATATCCTGTCATGGGGAGGATTTTGATGGTGGTCAATCAGGGGTGTCATGCATAGACTGTCATCACCCATGGGGAATGCCTAGCGATCCCCAGCATGGAGACGAGTTTATAGATAAATCGATGGTTTGTTTTGGATGTCATGGGCAAGACCTGAAGGGGGGGATCATTAAGCTACCCTGTCTCTCCTGTCATCATGGTGAAGGGAATAGCAATTGGTTAGAGGAGCATGGAGATGATTATTCAGCAGAAGGAGATGTATGTGATGGCTGTCACGGTAGTGATATTATTGGAGGGCCAGTAAAATTTTCCTGCTTGTCCTGTCATCACTCAGACTGGAGTAATGATACAACGGAGCATGGTAAGGCTTTTACAGAGAATCCTGACAGTTGCAAGGATTGTCATGGGGAAGATTTTGGGCTAAGGCCTGGCGATTCAGAACATTCGTGTTTATATTGTCATCATGTCTGGGGTGATCCTGAAGACCCACAGCATGGTGTTGAATATATACAGAAGCATGAGGTCTGCATGGCATGTCATGGCAGTGGTCTGAATGGAGGTTTAGCGCAAGTCTCTTGTACTATTTGTCATCATCATAACGACTGGGATGGGACAACTCATGGCGTTAAATATTTACAGGACTCTGGTATCTGCCAGGGCTGTCATGGACAGGATCTAAAGGGAGGCTCGGTGAATGAATCTTGTGCTCCCTGTCATCATAGCGGTTGGGAAGGCACTCATGGGGAGGCTTTTGCGGATAATCCTGACAATTGTAAGGAGTGTCACGGCAATGACCTGAATGGAGGCGACACATTAGTCTCATGTACATTTTGTCACCATCATAACGACTGGGATGGGACAACTCATGGTGTTAAATACCCTCAGGAGTCAAGAATCTGCAAGGGTTGTCATGGACAGGATCTTGATGGAGGGCTTGTCAACAAATCTTGTGATGTAATCGGTTGTCATCATGAGGAGCCTGGGGGTGGATGGCAGCATGGAGGGTTTCATATATCTCCGGATACTTGTAGAACATGCCACGGTGAAAACCTGGATGGAGGTAATACACTAATTGAATGTGCCACTTGTCATCCTGATGCTGATGATTTCGAGTGTATTGATTGCCATGATGATATTTTATAATGATCACTTTACCTTTCTATATCAAATATTAGCATAGTATCGTTCATCCCTAATCCAAAGCGGTAAGGCAAATCGAAGCATCTGATGATAGTTATTCCCTTTAGAATTAAAAAATATTGCTCAAAATACCATTAAACTTCATAATACTATTCGAATTACCTTTTCTTGTCCATAAAGCAACTTCTATATTTGACTTCCACCATTTTTATGCTTATTTTAACATGGTGCTTTAATATTGCCATGCCAGATATTGATCAGGAGGAATTTCAATTCCATTAGTATAGGAAGGGTAATCATGAGAAGAATCAACATAATTAAATGTGAAAAAAATGAAATGATTCATTCAACTATTACTAAAGCCTTCCTTTCCTTGGTATTTTGCATAACTATATTCATCGGGTGTACAGAATCTCTGCCAGATGGATTGATAGAAGATCATTATCATTCAGAGATTGAGTGGATGAGCGATAATCCTCAACACGACGATATGTTTGTGTTGAATTCAGAAAATTGTATGGCTTGTCACGGCGATGATTTGAATGGAGGACAATCAGGTGTTTCCTGTGTATCATGTCATCACGATTGGGGGGCGCCTGAAAATCCACAACATGGAAGCGGGTTTATTGAAAATCCAAGCACTTGCATGGGATGTCATGGACAGGATCTTGAGGGTGGTCTTGTAGAGGCAGCTTGTTTTTCATGTCATCACGGTGCAGGAAGCGATAATTGGATGGAGGAGCATGGAAGTGAGTCGATTTCAAGTCTTAACACATGCAATGGTTGTCACAATAGTGAGATAAATGACAATTCTGCAGTCATCTCATGTACAGAGTGTCATCATGATTGGAATGGTCCTCATAATGAGGCATTTAACGAAAATCCAGAATCCTGCAAAGGGTGTCATGGTGGATCAATTGAATCATGCGCGGATTGTCATCATGCTGGATGGACAGGTTCGCATGGTGATGCTTATGCTGGAGATCCCAATAACTGCAAAGAGTGTCACGGCGAGGATTTGAACGGCAAGGGTGATCAGGATAGAGATTGCGGCATTTGCCATCATGAGGAGGCTGGAGGTGGATGGCAGCATGGAGCATCACATACTCTGCCTAATGATTGTGCCGGATGCCATGGCGAGGATTTTACAGGGAGCAATACACTTGTATCCTGTTTCTCCTGTCATAGTGATATCAGCGCCTTTAACTGTTCAGATTGTCATAATGATATTGCCGGATATACTACTTCCGCTCATGGAAACACCGATGATTATGGAATAAATAGATCGAGTACAGGCTATGATAGAGGGGATTGTCTTCATTGTCACGACCTTGCCGCTGATCCTGCAAATGAATTCATGCTATTTGCGCCTATGAACGGGAGCAGCCAGACTGAAAATTTCTGCTTTCATTGTCATAGGGATACAGGAGATAGCCCGGTTCAAGCGGGTATGGTAAAGCAGTACAGCTATAGCTATCGAGCGGGAGGCTGGACGGATGATACTGTAGATGACGTAAAGGAGGCCTTTTCGAATACTTCATCGCACAATCTTAACGATATACTCACCTTTATTACAGGAAAATGGGGATTCACGGCCGATTCTAATCCCTGTGACGCATGTCACAATCCACACGCAGCGCAAAGGGATCCGCACGCTGACGGTGTCAGAGGCTGGCCCATGACATTGCCAAGCAATCATGGCAGTTCGGTTGTTGGTGAGATATTGTGGGGTGACGATGCGGGTGAGAGAATGAGCGGTTATACGGACTACTATCAGGCTCCTTATCTTTTCGGTGGAGGGGATTATGAACCGGATGGCTCTGGCACAACAGACGGCTCAAACCTGACAGACTATGCGACACTCTGTCAGGATTGTCATGTGACTGATATGAGTGTGCCCCCGTATAATCTTTTAAACACACCCATTGATTGGGCAACCTCCGGAGGCGAGTCGGGTGGAGATAAGCACGGTATAAATCCTGCCACTAACTCGATGGCTGCTGACTTACTTGAACCGTATCAAAGCCGCCCCTGGACAGCTTCAGGACTTGTTCTTTCCTGTACCGATTGCCACGAACCACATGGATCATCCAGCGATATGTTGATCAGAGGTGAAGTTAATGGGGCGGTGGTTGGCCCTATTACGATAGGATCTCCTAAGGACTTGCAGCCACTGTGCCAAAAGTGTCACCAACAATCACTCTGGAGTATCCATCACAGCAATGGCGGCCTTGATGATGCTCCATATGATACTTCACCATGTAATAATTCAAATTGTCATAACACAGACACAGGGAATACTAATATCCCATGTAGCAAGTGTCATTTCCATGGCGGGGATGATAGCTGGCTGATCGATCCATCCAGCGGTGTGGTAAATGGCAGCAACTATGTGACTGGTAGGCGTACATTCTGACTCTGGTGGCGACTTTTTGCTTTAGCTTAGGGTTAAATCTATCGCTTCAATTACAGAAGATTATTCTAATTGAAGCGATAGATGAGTAGTCTCGTGAAGTGGGGAAGAATTGATAAGTGCTGAGGATGAATGTTAATTATGCCTTAAAGCTTAATATCCGTTGTCTCTGAAATGTTGAATGCCTTCTGAGTCTCCTCAGCATCACCTCCGTATAGACGTTCCTCTAACCTCGGAATAGCCGCTTCATTCTCTTCTGCTATTTTTTTTATTTGCTCATCAGAGTAATTCAACAGATCCCTTAATATTATATCTGCGTGTTGGTTCAGATCCGGTGGTGGATCCGGTTCTCCCTCTATTATCGATTGTCCTGATCTATTTGACATCCTAAATAATGAGCCTACTGTCTTATACCTTTCTTCACCCATTGCTATTTCAATAATCATTTTATTTTGCTGTACCTGTGGATCATTAAGGATTTGCTCGTAATTTAGCACAGGCCCGCAGGCTATATCATTCTCATCACGAAGGATTTTTAACCATTCTTCTGTTGTCCTTTTACGAAGAGCCTCCTCAAAGCATTTATCGAGCTCATCTTTATTAGCTAGCCTGTCTATAATATTTTTAAATCGCGGATCATCAATTACCCACTCAAGATCAATAAGCCGTAAGACTTTATCCTGATCAATTGATGCCAATGTTATGTAACCATCTTTTGTGTCGTAAATCCCATATCCAGCGCTGATTGTATGCCTTCGGCCCTGAAATCCTGGCTCATTACCCGTAAGAAAATAGTTTTGAAACATGACCTGCTGCATCACTAACAGGCCATCCAATAGATTTACATTTAACTCCATACCCTTTCCATCATTGTTTCTCTTAATCAGGGCAGCCAATACAGACATTGTGCCGCATATGCCGCCCATCATATCGGCCAGCGCTATGCCGCCTGGTATTAATGGGCCTTCGCCGGGTTCACCGGAGATACTCAATATCCCGCTATGTCCACATGCGATAATATCGAATGCTGGATAGCCTATATATGGTCCTGTGTCCCCATATCCAGATATATTACAGCGGATAATCCTTGGATTTATTTTTGAGAGTGTCTCAAAGTCAGTTCCCTGTCTTTTGGGAACATCAGCTCGGTAGTTGGAATAGACAACATCAGCTTTTTTTACAAGATCATAAAAGGTCTTTTTCCCAATTTCTCCCTTTAGGTCCAATGCTAAACCCTTCTTGTTTCGATTAAGCCCTATCATATAATAATGGGTAACCGATACCTTTGGATTGCCCAGTCTCATAAGTTCACCTGTAGGAGGTTCCAACTTGATAATTTCAGCTCCAAGGTCACCCAAAAGCATTGTTCCGAATGGTCCAGCATGTGCCTGGGTCATATCTATGATTCTTATGCCATTTAACGGTCCCTTTGTAATTGACATATGCAATACTCCTTAAAATAATTGAACATTTACAATATGTTGGATAAAAATACCCACATACCTGATTATTAATGAAGAGAAATCATAAATCAATGGTATAGATGTCAATCTCTTCATTATAAACAAGTATAGGAGAGCCAATCATTCTATAATAAATTAATGAGTTTACATTCATTATCTTATTTTTTTCTGGATTGTAATCTAGGAATCGCTGCTTCGTTTTCAGCCTTAATCTCCTTTATCAAATCATCAGAATACCCCAGGATGTTTTTCAGTATCTCTTCTGTGTGTTCCCCCAGATCAGGAGCCGTTTCAGGCTCGCCTTGAATCACACCTGGCATCTTAAAAAATGTGCCTATGGTTTTATATTTTTCACCCTTGATTTCCATCTCCTTTATCATATTATTGTGCGAAACCTGAGGGTCATTGGCAACCTGCTCGTAATTTAATACCGGTCCAGAGGCAATGTCATTTTCATCGCGGAAAATTTTAACCCACTCAGCTGTTGTCTTTTTGCGTATCGCCTCTTCAAAGAGTGGTGTAAATTCCTGTCCGTTTAATATTCTGTTAACCGTATTGTTGAACTTAGGATCTTCTAACATCCATTCTAGACCTGCAAGCCTTAATAATAGACTTTCATCGCTGGGACCTATTGTTAAATAACCATCACTTGTCTCAAAAACACCATATGTAGGCAACATAGTATGCCTTCTGCCCTGAAAAGATGGAACCTGATTAAATGAAAAATAGTGTTGAAAAATAGCCTTTTGCATGAGTAAAAGCGAATCCAAAAGATTAACCTCAACCCTTAGTCCCTCTTTATCCTTAGCTCTATTGATTAAAGCTGCTAATACGGACATTACCCCATATATTCCTCCCATCATATCAGCCATTGCAATGCCCCCAGGTATAACCGGTTTATTTACCTTAGGATCACCTGAGATGCTCAGTATCCCGCTATGACCGCATGCAATGATGTCATAGGATGGATAACCTATATAGGGGCCAGTAGGGCCATACCCCGATATATTGCAGCGGATTATGTTGGGATTTATTTCTTCAAGTGTGTCGAAATCAGAACCCTGTCTTTTAGGGACATCAGCCCTGAAGTTGGAATAAACAACATCAGATTTTTTTACCAGATCATAAAATGCCTGTTTGCCATGTTTACTTCCAAGATCCAATACAAGGCTCTTCTTGTTTCGATTCAGGGATAAGATGTAGTAGTTTAGTATTGTTACCTTTGGATCACCCATACGAAGCATATCACCAATTGGTGACTCTAACTTAATAATTTCTGCACCCAGATCCCCCAGAAGCATAGTGCCAAATGGGCCTGCATGAGCCTGACTCATATCAATAATTCTAATACCGCTTAATGGTCCTTTCGTTATCGCCATATATAATCCTCCTCTTCCTTTATAAATGTGTTAATTTCACATAATTAGCTTTTGAATAATCAGCTATGCATATATAATTATATGTCTATTCATTATTTTCAGCCAAATCATCTTCATGAGCCATATCTATTTTGTATTGACGCTCTTTTATCTTAGACATGGTTGCTTCATTTTCTGCCTTAACCTCGTTTATCTGCTCAGCCGAATAATCCAAAACATTCTTTAAAATCTCATCTATATGTTCGTTTAAATCAGGCGGTGGTTCTGGATCTCCAGCTATTAGAGATTCTCCTGCTTTATTGAAAAATCTAAATAACGATCCGATGGTTTTGTATTTTTCGCCCTTAAGTTCCATCTCAATGATCATTTCGTTTTCCATAACCTGTGGATCCTTGAGAATCTGTTCAAAATTCAGCACTGGTCCACATGCAATATCATTCTCATCACGTAGGATCTTAAGCCACTCATCTGTCGTCTTCTTGATAAGAGCATCCTCAAAACACTTATCAAGTTCATCTTTATTGGTAAGCCTATCGATAATATTTTTAAATCTTGGATCTTCAATTACCCATTCAAGACCGATAAGCTTTAATACCTTATCCTGATCAAGTGAGGCTAATGTAATATATCCATCCTTTGTGTTATATATTCCATATCCAGCCCCTACTGTATGCCTTCGGCCCTGAAAACCTGGCTCATTCCCCATTAGAAAATAGTTTTGAAACATAACCTGCTGCATGACTAAAAGCCCATCCAATAGGTTTACATTTAATTCCATACCCTTTCCGTCATTATTTCTCTTAACCAGAGCAGCTAATATAGACAAGGTTCCGCATATTCCTCCCATCATATCAGCCAGAGCTATGCCGCCGGGTATTAATGGGCCCTCTCCAGGCTCGCCAGATACACTCAGTATCCCGCTATGCCCACAGGCGATAATATCATAGGCCGGATAACCGATGTAAGGGCCTGTGTCTCCATACCCGGAGATGTTGCAGCGAATAATCCTTGGATTTATTTTTGAGAGAGTCTCAAAGTCAGTACCCTGTCTTTTGGGAACATCGGCGCGATAGTTGGAAAATACAATATCAGATTCTTTGACTAGTTCATAAAATGTCTTTTTGCCCAATTCGCCCTTTAAGTTTAGGGCTAAACCCTTCTTATTCCTATTAAGACCTATCATGTAATAGTGTGAAATAGTAACCTCCGGATTACCCATTCTCATAAGCTCTCCGGGAGGTGGTTCTAATTTAATAATTTCAGCCCCCAAATCGCCTAACAGCATGGTTCCAAATGGTCCAGCATGAGCCTGAGTTAAATCCAGTACGCGAATGCCATTTAATGGCCCTTTTGTAATTGGCATAATAATTACCCCTTTTCCTTAATTTTTTTCATATCCTCTTAATATTTCATGGTATACTTACCCATACCATAAAAAATATCATCTTTATTACATATACACTATATGCATTAAATTATTGGGTTGTTGATTGCCGCAGTGTCTAATTGGAATTGTATAAAAATTGATAATAGATTAAATCAACATACTTGATAATACTAGAGGATACGCAATTTCATAAAATAATCTAATAAACAGTTTTACATTTACTAATTGTTATACTACAATAGATATCCAACAATCATTGCATACATTACAATAGAACTTTATAGTATTGAAAACAGGGCTATCCATTTATATTTATCAGATAGCTGTACGTAAATGAAAAACTTTAATTAAACTAAGATGTATGTCAATGTTGTCAAGAAAAATAATAATTATATGAATATAACATCAATCAAAAGGAATATTACATAATTATATCAGTTAGCATAACTTCAGATATGAAGAGCTTAAATGGTATCAAATTAATAAAAGTAACAGAATATCCCTTTATAATTAATGGTTTTTTTGATTTAGATCGATATATAAAGTAATGAAATATGTCTATATGTATACATATTTATAAGAGAATAAGATTTTAACTAAAATTAGGATTGTTTTAAGTAAAAGTGAATATCAGTAAATTATATATGTGATAAAGACTGCATTTTTATGGTCACAAAAGAGATACATACACCCAATATTTTAATTGTCACTGTTGATCCAGGCATTTGTAACATTATTGAAGTTCTATTGAATAATCTGAACTATAAAATACAGTTAACAAACAGTGGTACCGAGGCTATTGAGCAATTAAGGGAGAAGAATTATGATCTTATATTATTGGATGTGAATCTAACTGATATGAATGTCCTTCAGGTTCTCTCATTTGCCAAAGATCAAACCCCCAATTCCTTAATAATTATTCTGACAGGGGATAGCTCCTTCGATAAAACTATTGAATGTCTTAATCAAGGAGCTTATGATTACATACAGAAACCCTTTGAGAAGGAAGAAATCCATAGAAGAGTTGAGAACGCCCTTGCTCAAAAAGATATGGAGAAAGAATTGAAAAAGATGAAGGAGAGGTTGGAGGCCTCTGAAAAGCGATATCATAACATGATTCAGGAATCCCAGGATATTATATATACGCTGGATTATGAGGGGAAATTTACATTTATTAACGATTCTTCAAAAGATATTTTAGGTTATGATTATCATCAGTTATTGGGAAAGCATTATTCAACAATAATTTATCCAGATGATTTAGAGAAGGCTAAACACGCTTTTCATGAAAGAAGAACTATCAATCGCAAGGCGCAGCGTAATATGCTAAGAATAATGACCTATGGGGATGATGATAGTAGCATTAAACTAAAGCAATTAATTACAATAGAATTTAAGGCTAAAGGCGTATATGATAGATCAGTTGATAGGAAAGAGAAGCTATTTTTGGGAACCTATGGTGTTGCTAGAAATATTAGCGGACATATTCAGATACAAAAGGCGTTAAGGTTACAAAAAGCCTATTATAGACAATTATTCAATAATTTACAGGAGGCGATAGTAATTCTGGATAATGCTGATAGGATAATCGATGCAAGCCAAAGCTTTGTAAATCTATTCAAATATTCTCTCAGAGAACTCAAGGGTTGCAATATTACTGACCTGATTGTGCCGGATGGTCTAGTAAATGAAGCAAAATCATTATCTCGCTCTTCTCACTCAATGAAGATTGTTAGAAAAGAGACCTCCAGAAAATCAAAAGATGGCAGTCAATTCAATGTTTTAATATTTAATCATCCAATTACTTTTGAAAATAAGCAGATTGGAGTATATGGCATATATAAAAATCTTACTCCACTTAGGAGTTTTGAAAATAGATTGGGAAATACTATGGAGAAGCTGAGAAAGGCTACTGGTGGAATTATACATGCAATGGTTTCCACTGTTGAGGTTCGGGATCCATATACTGCAGGTCATCAACAGAGAGTTGCTGACCTGGCACGAGCCATAGCTAAAGAGATGGGGGTTCCTAAATGCGAGATTGATAGTGTCAGCATGGCAGGTACTCTTCATGATTTAGGTAAAGTAAATATTCCTGCTGAGATTCTCAGCAAGCCGGGTTGTTTAGCAGATATAGAGTTTAATCTGATCAAGATGCATCCTGAAATTGGATACCATATACTAAAGGAGATCGATCTTCCCTGGCCAATAGCCGAGATAGTATATCAGCATCATGAGAGAATTGATGGTTCGGGATACCCTAAGGGATTAAAGGGTAATAAGATTTTATTAGCAGGCAAAATCCTAACCGTAGCTGATGTGGTGGAAGCTATCGCTTCACATCGTCCCTATCGTCCGGCTTTAGGAATTGATAAGGCCCTTAATGAAATATCCAGATATAGGGGGGTATATTATGATCCAAAAGCTGTTGATGCATGTATTAAACTTTTTGTGGAAAAGAGGTTCACTTTCGCTAATGATATAAACAAAGATAAATCGTCTCTGTTAAACTTGCAGGACAGTTTTTGGGAACCGCGAAAAGCATCTATTGCTGAAGCGGCGTTACCTAAAAGCAACAAGAATAAAAATATTATTTATAATATGCAGTAATGGATAGTTACTCCTTTGGTGAGTGAAGAAATGGCTTTATTAAGAAGGAATAGATCTGCTTTCATGCTGAATGTGGGATGATGGTTTATTCCTTGTATATGTTTACTATACAAGAATACTTCATTAAGTACCTTCTTCTAATAATATCTTTTCCATATACTAATTGGATTATACTGCTTACTGTCTAAGCTTGATATGGAGATATCATTTAAATGATAGAAAAAGCGAACTATGCATTAAATATTCTGATTGTATCTGTTGATCCTGGAATCAGTAATATTATAGAATTTCTATTAAATAAGCTGAATTATAAAATACAACTCACCAATAATGGGAAGGAGGCAATTGAGCAGTTAAAGGAAAAGAATTATGATTTTATATTACTGGATGTAGACCTGCCTGATATGAATGTCTTACAGGTTATGAACTTCTCAATGAACTATACCCCAAATACGATGATTATAATTCTTACAGGAGAGGATTCCATTGAAAAAACGATCCAATGCTATAAACATGGCGCTCATGATTTCATAACAAAATCCTTCAACAAGGATGAGATACCAAAGAGGTTTGAGAATGCATTGATTCAAAAGCGATTATTAAAGGAGCTTGAGATCAATCAAGATAGATTAGAGAAATCAGAAAGGCGATATCAATGCCTTGTGCAAAATTCTATGGATGTCATCTATAACCTCGATAGTGAGGGGGTTTTTACTTTTGTTAACGATTCTTTAAAAATACTTGGATATGATCAAGAACATCTAATTGGAAAGCATTATTCAACAATTATTTATCCCGAAGATTTGGAAAAGGCTAAATATACTTTTTTTGAGAGAAGAACTAGTAACCGAGAATCAAAGTCTATACACTTACGTCTTAAAGTAAATAATGAAAATTTCTCACACACAAAGAGAAGAGAGAAATATATTACAATTGAATTAAAGGCAAAGGGCTTTTACGACAGATTGATAGATGATAAGGATAAGATATTCTTAGGAACCTATGGTATTGCGCGGAATATAAGCAAACAGATACGAACAGAAGAATCGTTGAAACTTCAAAAAGCCTTTTTCAAACAATTGTTTAATAATTCTCCGGAAGCTATTTTGATTCTGGATAATCAGAATAAGATAGTTGATGCCAACAGAAGTTTTGAAAATCTCTTTAAATACTCAAGTGATGAAGTTAAAAATAAATATATTTGCGATCCTATAGTACCAGATGATCTTAAGGATGAAGCGAAATCCCTTTCCCGTACAATCCTTTCTGAAGGCGTGGCTAAAAAAGAATCTGTTAGAAAATGCAAAGATGGTCAACTGATAAATGTTTCAATATTCGCTTGTCCAATAATGGTTAATAGTAAGAAGGTGGGTAATTATTGTATTTATAGAGATATTGAAGAACTTATGCAGTCTGAAAAGGAATTGGAAAAAGCCCTAGATAGGCTCCGTAAGGCAATGGGTGGAGTGATTCATGCGATGGTGTCAACTGTTGAGGTGCGAGATCCTTATACTGCAGGTCATCAACAGAGGGTAGCTAACCTTGCAAGGGCTCTAGCTCAGGAAATTGGGCTTAACAGCGATGAGATTGATGGTATTCGTATGGCAGGCACAATTCATGATCTGGGTAAAGTGAATATACCAGCAGAGATCCTCAGTAAACCAGGGCGTCTAACTGAGATCGAGTTTAATCTGATTAAAATGCATCCTAAAATCGCATATGAAATATTAAAGGAAATTGATTTTCCATGGCCAGTGGCAGATATTGTTTATCAACATCATGAAAGAATTGATGGTTCTGGATATCCACAGGGCCTCAAGGATGAGGATATCCATCTTGCTGGAAAAATATTGACAGTGGCAGATGTAGTGGAAGCAATCTCCTCTCATCGTCCCTATCGCCCTGCGCTTGGAATTGACAAAGCCATTGAAGAGATATCCAAATATAGGGGTGTGTATTATGATCCCATTGTTGTTGATGCCTGCTGTATTTTATTTAAGGAAAAAATGTTTTCTTTTGTAAACGGAATTAAGAATGGGAATATGCTTTCAACGGAACACTATAAAGAGAAAGGGGATTCGAAATTACAATGGAATGGGTAAAATGGGATATCCAGGAGGATGTGGCCCTGCTCATCATGGATCATAATGTAGAGAATCGGTTTTCTGGAGACTTTACTAAAGAAATCAGACAAGCTCTAGCAGAGATCGCAAATAATGGATATGCTAAGGCGCTTGTTATAACAGGAGCACATGAAAAATTTTTTTGCAACGGTTTAGACCTTGATTGGATGAACCAACAGGATCATAATATAGTAATTGATTTCCTCTATGATATTAGCCATCTGCTCAGGGATACTGCAATTTTTCCAAAACCACTGATCGGGGCAATCAATGGGCATGCCTTTGGTATGGGAGCGATCTGGTCCTCCGGATTTGACTTTAGGATTATGAGGGAAGATCGTGGATGGGTATGCTTTCCTGAAATGGATATCAATATTCCATTTTGGCCAGGCATGATAGCTATCTGCGAGCATGGCCTTGGGAAGAGGCTTTTCAGGGAAATGGCTTGGACTGCCAAGCGCTATGGCGGCGCTGAGGCAGTGGACATAGGATGGGCGCGCCAGGCTTTACCAAGGGAAGAACTCATTTCAGCGGCTATGGAGTTTGCATCCTTTATGGCCAAGAAAGCACAGCCTGCCTTTGCAGTAACCAAGAGGAGATGGGCTAAGGCGGTTGTAGATGTAATTGAGGAGCAGGATCCTGAGGCTATTAGGTCTTCCATCTAATGTCCAAGCATGAGATTATTGTAGGCTTATAATGAAACATTCGTTAAAGAGGGGATTTAGTTTCGGATTAACATCTGGAATAATCACAACGCTTGGCTTAATAGTAGGTCTACATTCCGGTACTAAATCTAGACTTGCTGTAATTGGAGGAATATTGATAATAGCAATATCTGATGCTTTCTCGGATGCTTTGGGCATTCATATATCCGATGAATTTGAAAACAGACACAGCTCACGAGAGATATGGGAAGCAACAGTATCAACTTTTATTTTTAAGTTTATATGTGCATTATCATTTGTTGTGCCGATTTTGCTCTTTGAGTTTTCTATAGCAATAGTGTTCAGCATAATATGGGGATTATCGATTCTTAGCATTTTAAGTTATAGGATGGCAACATCACAGAAGGTCAATCATTGGAGGGTGATTGCAGAGCATCTTATTATTGCATCGTTAGTCATATTGCTGAGTCATTACATCGGTGATTGGATATCGAAAACCTTTTGTTAGGAGTCTTTAATTTAAGTTTACCTCAGGCGTGAATAATTGACTCTGATTGTCACCAGGATTATTTGGTTTTTTCTGCTGATGATTTAATTGATTCTATCACTTCTTGACCTTCTCCTTCACTCAATAGCATTGCATTTTTTTCAATTCTGCTTTGTTCTCTAAGATTTTCAACAAGTTCTCTTATTTTCATCTGCAACTTCTGTTGAAATAGCTGTTGCTTTATATATAATTCTGCCTGTTCAATAGGAACGCCCTTAAATTTGCTCCTCTTGCTCGAGTATATTTTTTCAACCTCATCATCGTTAACAGCAATTTCATCATTAAATTTTTCCCTGACATAATAGCCAACCACCACAGCCTCCTTGGCCATTTGTGCAAGGGCTTCAACCTCCATGTTCTTTAAAATGTCGTCTTCTACAGCTTTGTTGTAGACAAGTCGTTGTCTGATAAGCTGTTCAAGAAATTCCTGTTTATTTAGGGTAGGATTTTTCTCGATTGCTGCAGGATCTAATGCAAGTTTATCGATCTCTTCTTTGGTTATGTTATATAGCGATTTCTGCTGTGCATAATAGAAAGTATTTAATTCATCAAGCGTTACTGTATTGCCATCAATTTTTGCTATCCAATCTCCATGAAATCGCTTCTTGCATGAAAAGAAGGTACAGGATAAAAGGATCAGGGAGAAAATACAAATATTACTTCTCATTTTCATATATATTATCCTTTATGTTATACAAATTTGATCATCTATCAGTTAATCGGGAGGTAGAATGTTATTATTTTATCATCCTAAGTGGATCAGGGTAGTTAAAATTAATATTATCTTTTCCGATATAATAAACTCATTCCTTTGTTGTTAAATTATGATTGTACATTCAATCTTCAATTATATATATTAATAGAAGTTAGGCTAGCAAGAATAATAAAGAGTCAATTTTTAATAGGTATTGAAGATATAAGCTCACATGTCAGGAGATTTGTTGCAACCATTTTTTTATTTCTATTAGCTTTTTTTCCTCATCGGTTTCCACAGGCGCAAATAATAGAATCTCTTTATCTGAAGGATCTACAGATAGTCTTTTATCCTTTTTTATCATTGATATGATTTTTGTGGAATCTATTGAAGAATCTTTTGAAATTCTGACTTTTATTGCCTTAGAATCTTCCAATATTTCATCTATCATGAGTGATGATGCTATTGCTCTTATCTTCTCTAAATAGATAAGGATTTTTACCTGATTAGGGGGGGAACCAAATCTATCAATCAGTTCCTCCTCCAGTTGCTCTACCTCTTCTAATAATTCACATGATTCAAATCTTTTATAGAACTCAATTTTTTGTCTTTCGTCATGCATATAGCTTTCAGGAATATAAAAATTGGATTTAATAAATACAGGTGTTCTAAATATGCTTTTTGGATTATCCCCCTTGAGTCTTATCACCGCTTCTTCAAGCATCTGACAATATAGATCAAAACCCACCTCCATGATATTACCGGATTGTTCCCTCCCAAGGATATTTCCGGATCCCCTGATCTCCAAATCCTTCATGGCTATTTTAAAACCGCCTCCTAAATCTGAGTATTCAGATATCACCTGAAGTCTTTTTTGAGCAACCTCAGAGAGAGGGATATGCTTTGGATAAAATAGGTATGCATATGCTTTTGTCATTGATCTGCCGACTCTTCCCTTCAGTTGATATAATTGAGAGAGACCAAATGTATCAGCCCTATCAATGATAATAGTGTTAACGTTGGGCATATCGAGACCGGATTCAATAATGGAGGTGCTGATTAGAACGTCATTCTTGCCATTTAAGAATTCAATCATCACATCTTCCAGCATATGCTCATTCATCTGCCCATGTGCAATACAAAAGGATGTCTCTGGCACTAGTTCCCTCAGCATTCTCGCCTTTGCCTCTATGGTCTGAACCCTATTGTGAACATAGAAGACCTGTCCTCCTCTCTCGATTTCTCTAAGTATTGCCATCCTCGTTATTTCAGGATTATCCTCAAGAACATAGGTGTCAATAGACTGTCGGTTTTCAGGTGGAGTTGTGATTATTGAAAGATCTCTAATCCCGGCTATAGCCATATGGAGTGTTCTGGGAATTGGTGTTGCAGATAAAATAAGTACATCTACAAGGAGTCTCATTTTTTTTATCTGTTCCTTATGTCTAACACCAAACCTCTGTTCTTCATCAATGACGAGAAGGCCTAAATTTTTAAAGGATATGGCCTTAGAGAGTAAGGCATGTGTGCCGATGATAATATCTATTTCACCCTTTGCAATTTTTTGTCTAATTTTTATAATGTCGGTTCTGGTTCTGAACCTTGAGATCATATCAATATTGATGGGATAATCGGAAAATCTTTTTCTGAATGTTGAGAAGTGCTGCATGGCAAGCACTGTAGTGGGAACAAGAATAGCAACCTGCTTCCCTGCCATTACTCCTTTAAAGGCTGCCCTAACGGCAATCTCGGTCTTTCCAAAACCAACATCACCGCAGATTAGTCGCTCCATAGGCTGAGGGATTTCCATGTCGTCTTTCACGTCCTCAATAGCTGAAATCTGATCTGCGGTTTCCTCAAACTCAAATTTTGATTCAAACTCTTCCTGCCAGAGCGTATCGGGCGGATATTGGAATCCCTTTAGGGATTTTCTCTTTGAATAGATATCTATTAGGTCCTTGGCTGTCTCCTCTACAGATTCCGCTACTCTTTCCTTGATCCTGTTCCAGGCTGATTTTTTACCCAGAGAGTCTATTCTGGGTTGCTTCCCATCAAGGCCTGCATACCTCTGGACCAATGTAATCTGATCAAGCGATACATATAGTTTATCTCCATCAGCATAGTCAATCATCAGGAAGTCCCGCTCCACGCCACCCGCTGACATCCTTTCTATGCCTTTGAATATGCCGATGCCATGGTTAATATGAACAACATAGTCACCAACTTCAAGATCGAGGAAGGATTCAATTGGTCTTGATCCTTTTCTTTTAAAATGCGTTCTTTTCCTATATTTTTTTCCAAATATTTCATTGTCAGTAATTATTAGTATTTTTTTTGAGCCTAACTCAAATCCACTTTGCAGTGGTGAAATTAGAATGTTTAACTGCTCTGACTCATCTATCATTTCAAAATTACTATTGGGCTGAAATTCGCTAAACAGATCAAGGAGCCTTCTTGCCTGACCCTCAAATGCTGTGCATAAGACGATCATCCAGTTATTGAGTATCTTTTTTGATATCTCTTCCCTTATGTTTTTTATTCTTCCATGAAAATTCGGAATTCCCCTGATCCTCCATTGAAGGGATTTTGGCGTTGTGAGAAATACCTGAAGCTCTGTTGATCTGGATTTGGCTTCATCAAAGACGGTATTTGATAGAAGCATATCTGGCGGGGATAAAAAAGCGCCCCCTGCTTTTCGTTCATATAATTGATGAAAGGTATTCTCTATAAGTTCTTTTTGAGATATAAGTTCTGAGGTCTCAATAAAGAAAATTCTGGCATCATTCCTTAGATATGAAAGGAGTGTATCAGCTTTTATTACAAATGGAAATATGTCTTCAATTCCATTTATTCTTGAGATTATCTCTCCATATCCTTCAAAGTTTTTTTTGACTATCTCTGGGATCCCTAATCCCTTTGCACTTGCTTTATCGAATAATTTTATAAACCTTTCATTTTCACTATTTGAGAGTATTAATTCTCTTCTCGGATATATAGTAACAGACTCATGCTTTACATAGGACAATTGGCTCTCAGGATCAAATTCTCGAATCGAGTCTAGGGTGTCACCAAAGAAATCAAGCCTTACAGGGTTTTGGTAAGAGGGAAGGAATATATCTATAATTCCCCCTTTGACTGAGAATTGCCCAAATGACTCCACCTTATATTCCCGTGTATATCCATAATAAACGAGTTGCTCTAATATATCATCAAATGGATATTCCTCTTGAATATTCAGGGTGACTCCCTTATTGATGAGGAATTTCTTTTCAGGGATCTTTCTAATTAGAGATTCAACAGTTGTAATCACAATCACTGGCCTGCCTTGAATCAGCCTATAGAGGGAGGTTATTCTCTCCCTTTCTACCTTCTCTGAGGGGGATACGAATTCATAGGGTAGGGTCTCCCAAGGAGGAAGCATAAAGGCGCATTCAGGCTTAACAAAGCAGGTAATATCGGTATATAGTTCCTGCATCTTTTGTGGGTTTTTGGTTAAAACCAGCATTTGGTTCGGAGAGTAGTTGAAAATCGTTGAGATGATGAGCGGAAAGGCGCTTGGTGTAATACCCTCTATTGATATCTTCCCTTGGGCTTCCTCTTGGAAGAATTCCTTCATCTCTTGAGACTTGATGAATAGTTCGGATATTGTTTCTAATTTCATTGAATAATGGTTATTTATCAGTTATCGCATTTTCTCAACAGTTAATGGCTGAAAAAGCGTCCATTCCTATTGATGTTGAGATTGATATTCATTTCATTATATCTTTGAATACTTTTAGCATATATTTCACATAGAAGTTGGGATATATACAATATTAAAAGGTGAGTTCAATTTCAATATCAATATTATCATTATTGATGTCGCCATTTAATGAAATCCCTTTGTCGAGTTCAACAATTCTATGAAGTTCTCTCTTCCCATCTATATACTTATATCCATAATACCCTGCAGCAGATATGCCGATGGCGGAAGAGGTGAAGGATATCACTGTTATAATATTGCTGATTAGTCCTAGGTCTATCACTTTAAGGAATAACATACCTATTCCAAAGGTGACAATACCGCTAGTTCCGAAGAAAATGAAGTTGTAACCATTTATTAGTCTGTTGTATTTATCTGTTTGGAGATATTTTATGAGATCTTGAGGTGTTAGATTGTCCGATTCATTCAACTCATCTGTATTAATTATAAATTTTTCAATTATTGGATAATTAAGATAGTGAAAATGTTTCGAATTGATTGATTTATTATCAACAATCCGTTCAATGGTGTAAGTATAATCATCATTTGGCAGATGTTCGGGGAATTCAAATACATAAAAAGATTTATAATAGAGATTGGGTGTGAATAAGATCGGTCTTATTTCTTTATCCTCATTTGTTTTGATTGTGATTCTATATTTTACATTGTGTATTTTATCCCGTTGGTTATATATATCCTTCCAGATGAAGCAGGGTCTGTTATTACCTATTGTGCCATAGGGGTATAGTATTGGTCTAGTGGATTTGTGAGCGGATGCTTTAGAAAAGCTCAATATTAAAATTATTATTGATGTGATTGCAAATGAGGATGTCCTTTTCATATTGTATTTCATTGTCAATTTTATTTTTATATCTTATCGCTGATACATATAATTATTATCTTTTACTTATCGAAACGATTGGAAGGAGGGACATAAAATTATGTAGTTTATTGCCATATGTACCACGAAATGTAATTATACACTTTCATGGCAGAATGTGGAATATTCTTGATATTTTTAACCATCTCTAATATAAATTTCATCCTCAATAGGTTGAGGGAAATATGTACATTTTGCTTGAAATAAGTAAAACATAATAATATAAAGGTCAAGCGAAAAATTAGCATTGATCTTTGTAATGTTATGTTATGAAAAAAAGCGGTATTATTTTACTTGCAATTAATGTGCTTTATAATAGATAGATGATATCATGCAAATTTTTATTTATGAAGGATTTGAGACTATTGTGTAATATATTTATTTGAAATAAATAGAATTGAGATGTGTGATTTTTGGAGGTTAGGATGTTAAATATTGAAGATTTAAAGGTTGAGGTAAATGGTAGAGAAATTTTACATCAAGTTTCATTAAATATTAATCCTGGGGAGATTCATGTGCTCTTTGGCCCTAATGGTTCTGGTAAGACGACCCTGCTTATGTCCATCATGGGTTTCCCAGGCTATAAGGTAACAGGTGGCAAGATTAAGTTTCATGGCAAAAAGATAAACAACTCATCATTGAATGAGAGGGCGAAGATGGGTATTGGCCTTTCCTTTCAGCGACCTCCAACCATCAAGGGTGTTAAGATGAAACAGATGCTCGATATTTGCGTTAGAGGAGAGAAGGACGTAAATCCCATGATCGGACAGCTTAATTTTAATGAATTCATGGATCGGGATTTGAATGACGGTTTCTCTGGAGGTGAGATTAAGCGATCAGAGCTTTTACAGTTAATGGCTCAGGACCCGGAACTTCTCTTGCTTGATGAACCAGAATCCGGGGTTGATCTGGAAAACATTGCTTTAATAAGTGGTGTGATTGAAGAGCTTTTGCAGAGAGGCCTAAAGCATCAGGAAGGGAAATCGCTTCAGGAATGTAAGAAGGAGAGGCAAAAGTCAGGATTGATAATTACTCATACGGGCTATATCCTTGATTACCTTGATGTTGATAAAGGACATGTTCTTATGAATGGAAGATTGAGTTGTAGCGGGAATCCACGCGAAATGCTCAAGTGTATCAAGGAGGAGGGATATAATGAGTGTGTTAAATGTGCATCATAAACCTTGTATCTGTTTAATCTATGATTGTTCATATTAAGATGATGCTAAGTGAAAATATCTATAATGTGGTTTAACATAAGTTATTTTAGAAAATTGGAAGGTAATTATGAGTAAAAGGAAGATTCAACATGCTGAAAAGGAAGATAATGTTAACCTTGCAGAAGGGGCAAAAGATAAAGTGGCTACTTATGGCAGTGATATTCTAGTAGATGATTATATAGATACCACAGTAGAACATCAATATTTGGATGATTTATCTAAACTCTCTTCCACTGAGAAGGAACAATTGCTAAGAGCGGGTGTGGACATAACGGAACAGAATAGATCGGGTACCTTCGTTCAGAAGGACCATTCTGTCCTTCATTGCAGCACCTCTCAAGAGGGGATGGAGATATTGGAAATTAATAATGCCAGAGAGAAGTATGATTGGATGGAGGATTATTGGTGGAGAGCAGTGGCAGTTGATATGGATAAATACACCTCCAGAGCGGAACTGCATCAGGAAAACGGCTATTTCATAAGATCCCTTCCAGGAACAAAATCCGTATATCCTCTACAGGCATGTTTATATTTGGATGAGGATAAGCTAATTCAGGATGTCCATAATATTGTCATAGCAGAGGAGAATTCAGAATTGCATATCATTACTGGATGTGCTGTGGCTCCACATGTGAAATCAGGCCTTCATGTGGGCATCTCAGAGTTTTATGTGAAAAAGAATGCAAAGCTTACATTTACTATGATTCATAATTGGGCGGAGGAGGTAGCAGTGCGTCCTCGAAGCGCAACCATTGTAGAGGAGGGAGGGCTCTTTCTGTCTAATTATGTATGTATGCAGCCAGTAAATAGTCTGCAGATGTATCCTGTTACATATTTGATTGGAGAGAATTCTACTGCAAGATATAATTCCATTTTGGTTGCGACACCCGGATCAGAGCTCGATGTTGGCTCGAGGATCTTTTTAAAGGCCAAGGGATCTCGGGCAGAGATAATTTCCCGCGCTATTACCATGGGCGGGAAGATTATTGCGCGCGGTCATATCATTGGGGAGGTTCCTGGAATAAAGGCACATCTTGAGTGTAAGGGATTGATCCTTTCCGATGATGGTGTGATTCATGCCATACCTGAGCTGGAGGGCTATAAAGAGGATATTGATCTCTCTCATGAGGCGGCAGTGGGCAAGATCGCGCGTGAGGAGGTCGAATATCTGATGGCTAGAGGATTAAGCGAGGAAGAGGCCACGGCAACTATTGTGCGTGGATTCTTAAATGTTGAGATTGAGGGTCTCCCCCCTGATCTACAAAATGAATTGGATAGAGCAGTTGGAATTAGTGATAAGAGTGATATGTAGAATGGATTGCAGCACAGGATTTAGTTATACAATCTGCAAATGTTTTGAAATCAATTTATAAATTACGCCCTTGCATAAATAGTTTTGATCGTTTTGCTTCCAATTTCTTGCTATAATTGTCTGTAATTAGTGTCTATATTATAATGATCTATTTTTCCATAATCTCTGTCTATAACAATCATGATTAAGATTGATAATATTGAATTTCCAAAGATATCACTTGGAACCTCCCCATTCCTAGGGGCTGGACAGTTCGATTCACGCGCTCTTAATTATTACAGTAATCTGTATAATAAGCCTGAAAATATGATTAATATTATACTAAAATCATTGGAAATGGGGATTAACGCTGTAAACGTAATTGCTTATAGAAAGATTGTGGATGCTGTATTAAAAGTATCGCAAATATCCACTCAAAGGATATATTCATCTCTTGTTATAGGAATTGAGGATTGGGAAGAGGAACTCAGATATGCTGAAGAACTCAACAGTGATATTATATACATTCATGCCAGGATTTCAGATTCACGAAGGCTATCACTCATTAAAGAGATTATAGAAAGTATCAGAAGATATGATTTTATTCCTGGATGCGCTACTCACAATCCTGCAACAACAATCCCCTTTCTTGATGATTCCAAACTTGATATTTCAACCTACCTTGCCCCTATAAATAAGATTGGCAGGTTTATGGGAAAGGACAGTAAAAGCACACTTGACATTATATGCAATACCCCTAAGATCGTAATCGCCAAAAAGGCTCTTGCAGCTGGGAGATTAGATCCCCTTGAGGCTTTGCAATATTTGACCAGCCAGAATAAGATATCTGGTGTTGCATTAGGAATAGCATCCGTTGAGGAGGCTCAAGAAACACTCTCTATTGCAAAAAGGCTATATACTTGATGACACCAAGATTTAAGAAACCTAGGCATTTCAGCCAGCTATCATTAATCAATCACTCAACTTCCTTTTTTTTTTTATCTCCTTAAAATAAAGCTATGTTGTTTTTTCAAGTGATTCGGTTGCTTATAGAGTTATTTTCATCAAAAATTATAAAAAATACTTTTAAAAAATGAATTGATATTATCTATCACACATCTAATCGGGCTTGGTATCTATATTACATAAAGATTCTCCCAAGAGATTGATATGAAGGATGCTCGTGGGGGATGAATCGTTTCTCATAATATCGTTTTGTGAAATAAGCATAATTATCATTAATACAGTTGTTCATTAATAGAATCATTAATGAACTGAACAGAAATTTGGAGGGAGTTTATGAATTTGAGATCAAACCAGAATCCATTTGAAGACATTAAAAGGGCTTATGAAAAATGGACAGTAAAGCTGAATAAAGTTCTTAGCAAAAGGCCTGAAAGGCTTGAGAGATTTTCTACAGTATCGGATCAAGATATCAATAGAACCTATTCACCAATAGATTTGATGGATAATGACTTTGTCCGAGATATAGGTTTCCCAGGAGAATATCCCTTCACAAGGGGGGTGCAGCCATCAATGTACAGGGGGCGTATCTGGACAATGAGGATGTTTGCTGGTTTAGGGTCGGCAGAGGATACAAATAGGAGATTTCATCTTCTTGTAAATGAGGGGCAGACCGGCCTTTCCACTGCATTCGATATGCCTACACTTATGGGTTACGATTCGGACTCGTCGAAGGCCGTAGGTGAATGCGGAAAATGCGGTGTGGCAATCGATACCCTCAAGGATATGGAAAACCTATTTGAAGGTCTTCCTATTGATAAGATAACCACATCCATGACTATCAATCCGCCAGCTCCTGTGATCTGGGCGATGTATATTGTTATGGCTGAAAAGAGGGGTATTGATAAAAAGCGGATAGGCGGCACAATTCAAAATGACATGCTAAAGGAGTTTATTGCGCAAAAAACCTTTATGTGTCCACCTATAGCCTCTATGCGTCTCATAACTGATACAGTAGAATATGGGGTGAAGGAAGTTCCATTATGGAATACAATTAGTATCAGTGGATATCATATAAGGGAAGCTGGTTCCACTGCTGTTCAAGAACTTGCCTTTACCCTAGCTGATGGAATCGCATACACGCAGGCTGCCATGGACCGTGGATTAGATGTGGATGAGTTTGCGCCACGTTTTTCTTTTTTCTTTAACTCACATCTTGATTTTTTTGAAGAGGTTGCCAAATTCCGCGCAGCGAGAAGAATTTGGGCAAAAATTATGAAGGATAGATTTGGAGCAAAAAATCCCAGATCATGTTGGATGAGATTTCATACACAGACAGCTGGCTGCTCATTAACTGCACAACAACCATATAACAATATCATAAGGACCACACTTCAAGCCTTGGCTGCTGTAATGGGTGGAACCCAGTCTCTCCATACCAACTCACTGGATGAAGTGCTATCCCTTCCAACAGAAGAGGCTGTAACAATAGCGCTAAGAACTCAGCAGATTATTGCTGATGAGTCAGGAGTTGCAAATACCATTGACCCACTTGGAGGATCATATTTTGTTGAAAGATTGACCGATCAAATGGAGGAGGAGGCTCTGGCCATTATACAAAAAATAGATGACATGGGCGGAATGCTCGCTGCAATTGAAAATAATTATCCTCAGAAGATGATTTCCGATGCGGCCTATCTATACCAGAAACAGATAGATGAGAGAAACAAGATTGTAGTTGGAGTAAATAAGTATATATCAGGAAAAGAATTACCAGTTGAGATTCAGGAAATAGATGAGAACTTGGAGAGATTGCAGATAGAAAAAACAAATCGTATTAAAGATAGTCGAGATAATTCAAGTGTAAAGGAAAGTCTTGAAAAATTAGGTGAGGCTTCTTCTGGGAATCAGAATGTGATGGAACCCCTTCTGGATGCAGTGAGAAGTTATGCCACCCTTCAAGAGATGTGTGATATATTCAGAAAGGTTTTTGGAGAATACAGGGATCCAGGTATATTTTAGCTCAATGCAGGGATGTTGAAATATAATTAGTGTTATCATTTATATAAGGATAGGATAAGATGACAAACATGAAAAGGATTAAAATATTAGTGGCAAAGCCAGGACTTGATGGGCATGACCGGGGCGCAAAGATTATTGCTAAAGCTTATCGGGATGCTGGTTATGAAGTTGTGTACACTGGTCTTCATCAAAGCCCGGATGAGATTGTTGATGCTGCTATTCAAGAAGATGTGGATATGATCGCTTTATCAAGTCTTGCTGGGGCTCATAAATACCATTTTCCCAGAGTCGTTGAATTGTTAAAGGAAAATGGGGCTGATGACATTATTGTCTGTGGTGGAGGCATTTTTCCGGAGGATGATATTCCTCTTTTGAAAAACGCTGGAATAAAAGAGATTTTCAAGCCAGGATCATCATTAGAAGAGATAGTTTATTGGGTAAAAGAAAATGTAAAAAGAGGAGATAAGGATTTTGAGAACTAATAAGGTCTTATACCTTTGAATAATATTGAAATACAGAAATAATTTAGATTGGGGAATTAATAATGAAAAAATATACATGCGATACAATATTATAATCTATAAAATTGAGAATACAGAAAAGCATGGTAATAGAAGAAAAATTAAGAAAAAGGGTTTGATAGAACTCTTGATAGAGTAAATAACCCTTTCGTCTTATTGAAATAAATACTTGAATAACTAAAGGGATGCGTTATTATTAAATACAGCCCTTATCCAGGGTGCAATGTCTTTGAGAAATTGATATACTACATGATTAGAAATGGAAGTTAAGACAAATAACACTTTTACAGGAGAAATTCAAATGAATTGGAATATAGGGTATATATCAAGTAAGAGAGCAGCAATAACACCTGAAAAGACAGCATTTATTTTTGAAGATAAAAGGTATACATATAAGGCATTGGATCAGGGTGTTAATCGTTTTGTAGATTATATGCATAAAATTGGAATCAAAAAGGGTGATCGAATCGCAGTTGTAATGTTGAATTGTCCTGAATTTCTTGAAATATACCTTGCATGCGCTAAACTTGGTGTAATTTTTGTTCCTTTAAATTGGCGTATGGTGGGACCGGAATTAGAATATCAGATAAATGATAGTGGTTCGCGTCTTTTAGCCTTTCATGATTCATTTACGATGAATATTGATAGTATTCGCAGCAGAGTAAAAGTTGAAAAGGGGAGGTATGTTTATCTGAAATCCGGCAATTCTGACACACCGCTTTGCCCTGAATGGGCGATAGATTATAATGATGCTATCAAGGAAGGTTCTACTGATGAACTTCACGGGCCAAGTATCGTATCGTTAGACGATCCCTTGTCTATTGTATATACCTCCGGGACAACGGGCAATCCAAAGGGGGCAGTGCTATCGCATGGGCAGACTTATTTTAAGACATTTCAGATTAGATCATATATAGATATAACTTCAGAGGATATAATACTAGCTCAATTGCCGCTATTCCATTCTGGTGGTCTTTTTATCGTAGCTACACCCGCTCTGTGTAATGGTATTCCTATGATTATGAGGCGGGGTTTTGATGCCAATCAGTTTGCTGAAGATATACAGAAATACAGGGCTACAATTGTATTTGCATTGACAACAATGTGGAATTTTATTCTAAAGACTGGCAAACTCGATGAGGTTGATGTCTCCAGTGTTAAATACTCCCTTGGAGGTGGAGAGCGAACTCCGACGAGTCTTTTTAGAGAGTTGAGTAAAAGAGGTATTCATTTGCAGGTTGGTTTTGGGCAAACTGAAAATTCTGCAATGACAACGGTTCCCAGAGAGTTTGTTCAGAGTAAAATCGGTTCTGTGGGATTGCCAGGCTTTTTTACGAATATCTGGATAGCGGATGAAGATGGGAAAGAAGTGCCGATGGGACAAGTCGGCAGAATGCTTGCTCAGGGTCCCTGCGTTATGAGTGGTTACTGGAATTTGCCGGATAAGACTAACGAGGTATTGAATAATGGCGTACTTGATACTGGAGATTTAGGATATAAGGATGAGGATGGTTTTTTATATTTGGTGGACCGCGCCAAGGACATGTACCGTAGTGGTGGAGAGAATGTGTATCCGGCTGAAATTGAGAAAGTACTCTATGCCCATTCGAAAATTGCAGATGTGGCCATAATTGGTGTTCCGGATAAAAAATGGGCTGAAGTTGGCAAGGCATTTGTCGTTCTCAAGGAAGGGGAAACACTGACGCTTGAGGAGATTCATATGTTTCTTGAGGGGAAGGTTGCAAAATATAAATACCCAAGACATCTGGAAATCTTGAAGGAATTCCCAATGACCTCTACATTTAAGATAAAAAAGGCTGCGTTAAAGGATAAAGAGAGGGAAAAATAATATATGATTTTCATGTATTATTTATTATTATAATTTGTACTATCAGTTAATATTGGATATGAAAGAAGGTATGAATTATACTTTTATAAATATCGCTGAAAATGAGAGGATTTGACTTATACATCGTAGGTCGCATTTTCCATAGCTGCATATATTTCAATATCATATCCCTTTTCTTTTATCTTTTTTCTATAATGATCTACAATAAAATCTAATTCCCTATCACTTCTCATCGGTTCGTGATGGAAGAAGAAGATCTTTTTGACACCGGACTTGATGGACATGTTTACAAGGTCATGGGTTGTGCTGTGCCCCCAACCCCTCTTGCTTTCATATTCAGATGGAATATACTGAGCATCGGATATTAGGGTATCAGCGCCTTTGACAAATTCAGCCAGTCTATTGTTCATATCTTTGGCAAAGTGATCCACCTCGTTATCATTATCGTTGAATACATTATAATATGGCTCATTGTCTCCTAAGTAAACAAAGACTTTATCCCTGTATTTTATTTTATAGCCAAGGCATGTAACCGGGTGATTGAGCATATGAGTCTCCACATACAGATTTCCAAGTGTAAAAGATTCTTCTTTCAATTCTTTATACTTAAATTCTGCATTGAGTTCTGCTGTACGTACTGGGAAGTAGGTATATTTCATCTGGCCATTAATTATATCTTCAAGGGATAATTCAAAGGTTCCTGGACCATAAATTGTAACCCTATTGCCAGGGATATAAACAGGCGGGAAGAATGGAAAACCATTAATATGATCCCAATGAGGATGTGAGATAAATAGATGTATATCGTAATTTTTCGATAGGTCTAAAGACTGTCCAAGCACCCTCAAGCCTGTTCCTGCGTCAAAGATAATCCAATCTCCATCATCTGATTTCAAATCGAAGCAGGCAGTATTACCGCCGTACTTAACTGTGGATGGGCCAGGTACAGGTACGGAGCCTCTTACCCCCCAAAATGTTATTTTTAGTCCATTCATTTCTGCTTAAGAAATAATTTAGCCTTTTCAATTTCTTCATTAATAGTCGACAAAGCTGAAAAGATTGATTCTTCATCCTGGTTTATGGCGCTCCAGACCTCTTCAGGAACAGGTTCAATTTTATAATTTCCACTAAAGCCTACCTTCAAAATCTTTACAAAGGTATCTGCCACTGAGACAACCATTGAGAAGATAGCAGAACTGCCCTGTAAAACAGGATGATGATGTTTGCCTACAGCAAATAGAAGGGCATTCTCAAATTTCCATTTTTTCCCAATGGCAATTCCAATCTCTTCATGTGATAGTTTCATTATTCTCTTTTCTATTTCAACAATTGGTTCATCCTTTTTGGAAGAAGCAGCGAGTATCTCATTCATCTCGTCAGGAAAGAAATTGTTTATTAGCACTTTCCCGATATCATGAATCAGCCCTGCAATAAAATACTCTTCAATATAGGTCTCATCAACACCTAAGCGCCTGGCAATTAGCTTGGAAGCAACTGCTACCCCGAGGGAGTGTTGCCAGAATTCCTCTCCATCTAAGCTGGATTGACCCTTCAGATTCACTATGCTAAGAAATGAGGAGGAGAGAGCCACATTTTTTATTGTATTAATCCCCAACATTACCACTGCCTGTTTTAGTGACTTTATCTGTTGGGATAAGCCAAAATAGGCAGAGTTTACCATCCTTATTACCTTTGCGGTTAGAACAGGATCAAGTTGAATAACATCCGTAAGGTCTTGAGCTGAGGCGCCCTTATCATTCGCCACCTCATTGATCTTATTGATAACAGGCGATAGAGCTGGCATCTTTTCAATTGATGTTTTTACTTTTTCGACAACTTCTTTCATTTTTTTGTTATCTCTATTGTTTAAAAGTAAGTATTATTTAAATATTCTTACTCTTTCAATGTAAGTGCTGGAAATGCATTTCTCCAATTATCAATTGATATACCAATAAAGGCAATCAAGGATGATTAGTATCCAGAAAAGGAAAGTATAAAAGAGTATGAAATACCATATAATCTTTTTCATAATCATAGTAAAATCAGTTATATCGTAATGTTTTTGTCTAGAGAAATTTATCAATCAGAAAAGATGTCAGATTACAATGAATAAAGAAAGGCTTCATTGACTTAGTGTCATAAAGAAATTTATTATTATATATCTCCAACGATTAGTCATCAATTAATATTGTTTGAAAGCTTGTTTAAATTTATTTCAACAAAGGATCAGATCTTTCTATCATGTTCAACTATTTTCCAAATATTGTACGCCTAATTGTAGTTTATGTATTGAATGATCACGTATATTGTATTATTTCTTCTCTGTACTATCCCCAACCTTTTTCGTCTCTTTTGCCTCTATCTGTTCAATTCCATCTATATTTTTATTCTCTTTTTTGTCAATCTCATCTTTTTCTTGTGCAGGCTGACCGGTATCCATTGTTATCCCCACCTCTTCAGATGGGGCTTCAACCACCTCATCAACCTTCAGGTAATCAGCAAAGGTATCTATTGCAGATTTATTTGATAAACGGATGTAATTATCCATATGATGAATTTTAAAGCTATTATAATCAATTTCATCCTTTGAGTCACCCTTATGTGTTGCTAATACCTCAAAGGTAGCTTGAATTAGCTTAAAATTATAATCCTTGATATATTTTCGTGTCATGTCATCAACCCCGTCGAATTCGTAATTCAATAGATAGTTTGCGGTAGTCTTCTCTTGACGAAATCTGACTCTCTTCTCAATTCTACTCTCTGCAGTTATTATACTCCCTTTCATAGGTGTTTCTTTTTGGTCTATTCCTTGTGTTTGAGTCTCTTTCTTGTTCTCAATTGATTCCTTATGTTCTTTATAGGTTTTATTTATCTCCTGCAGAAATTCATCATCACCCTGTATTAAAAATCTATTGAAAAAGTGATTTCCAGCTCCCTTCTCCTTTGTTATAAGATGGTTATATATCTCCTTCTTCATCTCATCGGATTGACATTCCCAGAGTGCGAGAAATCCATATCTCTTTGCTCGCCTAACCCTTTTGATTGCCTTTATATATTTATAGATCTTATTTGAGTGAAGCCTTGGATTTGAGGCTTCACCAAAAACAAAATTATTTCTCCCAACAGTTCTATCCCTATATCCTAAAGATAGATACTTTCTTGCTCTTGTATTCTTTGATTTTATAATAATTGGGGCTAGGCTGTCTAGTATTTCTTTTGATGAATCTAAATAGAGCTTTTTGACTATGTATGAATATAAAAGAGATTGCCGTTCCTGAGAGTCATAGAGCTTTTTGTAGGCGTTTTTATAATCTGACTGAAGGTATGATACAAAGGCATTAAAATGAATCAGATATAATTCTTTAAATAGATTCGTTCTTTCTTGATCACCAAAGTTTGTTATTGAGACATTCATAAAGTTTATGAAATCTTTATTCTCCTTTATAATTCTTTCAGTAGTAGTTTGGTCGGTGAAGGGGAAGGCCTGCGACAAAAATAGTATTAGAATAGTCATTGATTTATATATTACCCGCATTATTTCCTCCTTAATAACTCTTTTATTAATATTTTCAAGATAGATGCATTCAGCACTCAAAAATACATGATAGCCCTCGAATCCTAAGTTATTAAATAATAAAGCTTGACACTTAGTAAAAAATAGGCGTTGAAAAATCAAATATAATTCTTCTACATTGTCAAAACATTAATTTATTAAGATAAAGTATATAATAAATATGATATAATATTCAAGGATTTTCATTCTTTTTCAATGCTAGCTTGAAAAAAATGTAAGAGGAAAATATGTTTATTTATCCTATATATATTTATTATCAATCGAGTAGCCTTTATATTACCCTCATCCATGGCATGGAGGGTAATCATTAGAGATATATATTGTGAATAATTCAACTTATATGAATATTTCATATCTTGAGATATTGTATTATAAAGAAATTGACATTTATATCCAAGTACTATTATATAAATTATATATGGAAACAATTTACAATAATTGTAGAAGGAGAAAGTGAAATTCATTAACCGAATATTAAATCAATATAAATCACCTTAAAGGTTAGTTATGTTTAACTTAGCGTTTATTTTAACCCTGATTCTCTTTATTTTAACTTCTTTTTTTAGCATTCTATCATTGCATTCAAAAAAGGAGAAATATGTTAATAAGACAAAATATCTGTTTTTTGTTTCAGCATTTTTATTGATAATTCTTGGATTCATTAGGATCTATACCTCCTCCATTGACGGCTTTGTGGAGAACATTTCCAGCATATGGAGCTATTTCTACATACTATCATTTGTACTAATACTGATAATCCTTTATCTCTATTTTTCTAGGTGGCATCACCATTGGAGATCCTTTATGGCCCTTGCTTTTCCTTTTATTACGATTATGCTTATCATCTCAATTCCATTTATCAATTCCACAAGAAGGGTTACCGTTGAAACAGATTATAGTGTATTAACATCGCATATATTGCCAGCTCATATCTTTATTACAATAATTGGAGAATTATTCTTCTTTTTTAGCTTTGTAGGCTCTATACTCTATCTTGTTATGGAATGGCAACTACGGAAAAAGGGATCAATGAGGTTGATATATCAATTGCCAAATCTAGAAACAATTGAAAATTTTAATGCCTGGGCAATATCGAGATCTTTGATACTTCTAACAGTAGGCATTATAATTGGTGTTGTGATGGTATTTATTAGTTATAAATCACTTTCCCTCGGAACCGCAAAGGAGTTTCACACATATTTTTCTTGGATCGTAATTTTTACCATTTTTTTGATAAGGCGTATAAAGAGAATAGCCTCTCATAATATCAGCATCATCAATATCGCATTTTTCCTTCTGTTAATGTTTTTGTTCATCTTCACCAATATTTATATTACTTCAGGATTTCACAGCTTAAGGTAATCATGGATAATCAAAATGGCATACCCGAGATAATACTGATTGGAATGAGCCATAAAACTGCGCCAGTCAAAATGAGGGAACATTTCTCCCTGGCAAATGAAAATATTTCTGAATTTTTACTAAGGCTGTGCTCTTGCGGGATAAAGGAGGCTGTATGCATTTCAACTTGCAACAGGGTTGAGGTCTATGTAGCCTCACATGACATAAAAGAATCGGTGGATTCAGTATTAGAAATATTTGAAGAAATATCATCTCTAAAAAGAGATGACTTTGAGGATAGCATCTATAAAAAATACTCAAAGGAGGCTATTCTCCATCTCCTTACAGTAGCGTCCTCCCTCGATTCAATGGTGGTTGGGGAGAATGAGATAATAGGTCAAGTGAAGGAAGCCTACAGAAAATCTTCAATCGAAAAGTGCACAGGGCAGATATTGAACAGACTCTTCCATCAAGCCTTTAACACCGCAAAACGTGTGCGAACCGAAACAGAAATAGCTAAAAATCCCCTCTCGGTCGCATATATAGCAACAGAACTCGCAAAAAGCATCTTTGAAGATATATCACAGAAAAAAGCCCTTCTGGTTGGCGCCGGAGAAATGGGGGAGTTAATTCTTAAGTATCTCACAAAATGCAATATTGGCGAGGTCATTATTGCAAACAGGTCTTTTCATAATGCTGAGAGGATAGCAAATAATATCAATAGGGAGGCTCGAATTATTACCCTGGAGGATATCCGGTATTCCGCTGCAGAGGTGGATATTATAATTTCATCAGTCTTGACCCCAGAGTACATGATAACACCCATTACAGCAAAGAGCGCAATTAAAAGGAGAGGTAATCAGCCCCTCTTTATGATTGATATAGCTGTTCCGAGGAGCATTGAACCAGAGGTAGGGAGGATAAATAATGTTTTTTTGTACAATATAGATGATCTTAAATCTATTGCGGATGAAAATTTGAAGAGCAGGCTGAGAGAGGTTGAATTGGCTGAAAGTCTAATTGAATTGGATGCAGAGGAGTTTTATGAATGGTATGAGGGATTGGTGGTTGTCCCAACAATTGTAAAGATTCAGGATAAATTTGATGAGATAAGAAAGAAGGAACTCAACAAATATAAGCGAAGGAAATTAAAGCATGTATCAGATGAGGATTTTCAGCTTATTGAAGAGTTGACAAATCAAATAATGACTAAAACACTTCACAACCCGATTGTATATTTAAAGAATCACGTAACTGATGGTAGGGGTATAGGAGGACATGAGAAAAGGACTATTAGGGATAAGATCAGAATCATTGAGGAGTTATTAGGCACATGAAGAATTTAGGGATAAATAATCTCAGAATCGTTTTCTGGGAATTAACAAAGAAGTGCAACCTGAAATGCAAGCATTGCAGGGCCGAGGCAGAGGATTTCGATTATCAGGGTGAACTGACAACAGAAGAGATAAAGGATGTAATTGACAACATTTCAACCTTTGCTAATCCGATTTTAATATTAACAGGTGGAGAACCCCTTTACAGATCAGATATTTTCGATATTGCTAAATATGCTAAGACAAAGGAGTTTCGGCTTGCCCTTGCTACTAATGGCACATTGATAGACAGTAAGCTTGCAGAGTCGATTAAAAATTCCGGATTTGAGAGGGTCAGCATTTCAATTGATGGCAAGGATGCTGTTTCCCATGATGGTTTTAGAGGAATAAAGGGTGCCTTTGATGAGTCTCTTCGGGGTGTAGGGTTTTTAAAAGAATATGAAGTTGATTTTCAGTTCAATGCGACAATAACAAATAGGAATGTTGACGAAATTGAGGGTATATTGAGGCTCTCAGAAGAGATGGGAGCAAAGGCTCTTCATATCTTCATGCTGGTTCCTGTTGGTTGCGGGGTTCAGATTGTAGAAACTGACATGATATCAAAGGAGAAGTATGAGGAGGTTTTGAATTGGTTTTATGATAGATCAAAGGAGACCAAACTTGAATTTAAGGCTACCTGCGCCCCGCATTATTATCGAATAATTAGGCAAAGAGCGAAAGAGGAGGGCAGAGAGATAACCTTCGAAACGGATGGACTCTCAGCCATGACAAGGGGATGCCTGAGTGGAACTGCTGTATGCTTTATCTCTCACAAAGGCGATGTACAGGCTTGCGGTTATCTGCCTTTGATTGCAGGGAATGTATTGGAAACTCCCTTTCGAGATATATGGGAAAAGTCTGAACTCTTTACTAACCTGAGGGATCTCAGCAAACTGAAGGGGAAGTGTGGAATTTGTGAATATAAAACCTTTTGCGCTGGATGCAGGGCAAGAGCCTACTCGGAGTATAACGATTATCTTGCTGAAGAGCCCTATTGTGTCTATATTCCCAAAAGGCTGAGGAAGCGAGAGGATGGTATATCAACACCCTCCTCTCATGATTAGATATTGTGCTCTGCGGATAATTGATGAATTCTTCCTGATAAATTAACATATAAATAGGCGCTATTTATTAACCACTTCACTAACCTGAAGTAAGGCTGAGAGCCTTGTATAATCAATCTTCAGAACTCAAATTATTGAAAACTCGGTTCTACCAATACGGATTATATCATTATCATATAGTTTAACATATTTCTCTTTGGGTACCTGCATTTCATTGACAAAGGTTCCATTTGTGCTGTTCAGATCTTTAATGAAATAGTCGTCCTTTATCTTTTGAATTACTGCATGAAAGCGAGAGGCCATATTATCGTTTATAACAAAGGCATTCTTGCTGTCACGTCCCATCGTGATTTTACCAACTAAGGGTATCTCCTTGCCATTGAACAGAAGACATCTCGACTTGGATTTTCTTATTTTATTCAACCTTTTCCCAATATTGCTGTTAACATTGATTGTTTTATTCATAACAGACTCCTGAGAAATAAATAAACATATATAATATAATAAGGAGATTATTATTTTTCAATTACTATAATTAGTATTTCTTATGAAACCACTCAGTTAACGTTATTGTTTATATATCCCCACGTGAGTATGTATACACCCCTTTGGACAGTATTGGTTTTCCACAATAATCGTGTGCAAATGCTAAAATATATTTTGATTGATTTATTATACTGAGATTCATATTTTTTGTATACAATACTCATTACAGACTTTACATATTCTCTAACAAATATGATCATATATCAACCCTAAAATAAAATATGGAATAGCTCTTCCATACAATTTAATAGAATAGATGATTTATCTTTCTTATACATATTTCATCCAAGTATGATAAATATAGTTTAACTCTTTCATGTAATATTAGTCGATAAAACACATTTAAGTAATACATATTGCATTTGAACATAAAATAAGCCCTCCATGGCTCATTTTGCCGCTAGTTGAATATTTTGATAAATTACGTCCATGTAATTTATCAAAATTCTTTTGCGGTAAAATAGGTGGTACAAATTTAAATTTATAGGATATTTAACATGAATGATAATATTGAAACAATCTCAGTAGAAGACAAGCATTTTGCGCCATTTTTTAAAAAAATTAAGATATCTATAGAGAGAGGCGAGGGGGTATTTGTTTGGGATGAAAATGGCAAAAAATATCTCGATTTCACATCAGGGTGGGGAGTAACAAGCATAGGTCATGCTAATCCTGTTATTACTGAAGCATTATTAACACAGGGTAAGAGGATTATTCAAAACCCGAATTCAGGATTAACCTACTCACCCATAAGATCAAAGCTTTTATGCCTGATGAATGAAATATTGCCCAAGAATCTAACTAGGGTATTTTTTACAAACAGTGGCGCTGAATCTAATGATGCAGTTATAAAATTAGCAAGAAAGGTCTCTGGCAAAAAGAATGTGATTTCAACATATATGAGTTTTCATGGAAGGACCATCAGCACAGCTTCAGCAACTGGTCAATCCTCACATCGGGATAAATACAATCCCCTAATGCCAAATTATCTCTTTGTTTCATTTAACGATATTGACGCTTTATCTAACATAATAAAAGATGATGTAGCTGCTGTTATTCTTGAGCCTATACAGGGAGAAGGCGGAGTCATAGTGCCCTCGGAAGATTATCTTGAAAAGGTATCGAAGCTATGTATTGACAATGAAGTTTTATTAATTATGGATGAGGTGCAAACAGGTTTTTGCAGAACCGGCCCTATGTTTGCTTCGAGTGTGAGTAATATGAAGATAGACTTTATAACTATGGCAAAGGGTATTGCTGGTGGCTTTCCCTTTGGTGCCTTTGCAATGTCTGAAGAGGTCTCGGAAAAAATTGATGTGGGGGATCATGGAGGGACATATTGCGGGAATCCCCTTGGATGTGCTGTCTCGTATGCAGTGATAAAGTATCTATTGAATAATAACATAGGTAATAATGTTGAAAATGTGAGTAAATACATCTTTGAGATTCTTAATAAGTGGATAGAGGAGTATCCAGAACACATTATTGATGTTAGGGGGAAGGGTTTGCTGATTGTGGTGGAGTTTTCAAACTCTGATTTTGTCGATGAAATAAATAATAAATCTTTAAATGCTGGTCTATTATTGAACGTCACTCATGGCACAATGATAAGAATCTTCCCAGCGTTAAACATAACCTTAGAAGAAGCGAAAGAGGGATTGACGATTTTAAAAAGTGTTATTGATCAATGTGCTGAGAGGAATCCTTGACTCAGTGTTATTCGGCAATCCCATAATGAGATTTCCACATTTCATTAAGGAAGTGATGAGGAAAGAGTATTCCATAAGCAGAAAAGTCCCATAGATGAGATCAGAGGTCGTTGCCATTTCTGATGGTATTCACAGCAGATTGTATTTTGATAGAATTTTTTTGATGTTTGTATTATTTTTTGCCATTTCTCGGAGTATTGGCAATATCTTTTTCAGATTGTCTCCATCAATCTCTTCTATGGTCTCTTCTTTCGCTTTCCTTATGATTGTTCGTCTATCCCAGTATGCAAAACCTATTACACTAATGGTTAATGTTGTAAATATTCCTGCTAAGATCCAGAGAAAGGTAAAGGTTTGTTCAAAGCGCTTATCCACCTGTTCAAAGCGCTTATTCGTATCCATGCGCAGTTCCTCAAAGCGCTTATCCACCTGCTCAAAACGCATATCCATATCAATACGAAGTTCCTCTACCCTTACTTTCAATTCAATAAGAGTTTCTCTATCTTTCTGAGTAAACCCATCGCTAGACCATAAAGATGTGGATATGGATAATAATAATAGTATAAAAACTATGATTTTCATATCTATAGCCTAGTAAGGAATGTTGTGTCGAGTCAACTACTTTTTAATGATATCATAGATCCTGACTCTTTCTGTTGTATTGGTTACAGTAAGAATGTCTGGTAATCTGCATTTCAACTATAACCATTGAAAACATATATAATAGTTCAAAGCATAAGTTGAAAAGGAGATTGCTGGGATAATGCATGTGTCGAGAGTTTTTTCAACATTGTTGATGAAGGAAGTCTTTAAAGAAGTAATAATACCAGGAAGAAGGCACAAGAATTCATTTTAATTTATTGCGGTTTTTAATGATAGGCAGAGTATTCATTCTTCTCTTGATTATATAATTCCTGCAGAGTGTGAAGAGTATATAGCTTAGCGCTGTGTCCGGAAAAACGGGGCAAGCCCAGTGTTTGCTTCCTGGCGTTTGATGCAAAACTAAACAAATCAGCCAGGTGTTTGCGATTCAGCTAAGTTTAGTTGGTTAGAGTTCATTCTCATCATTTTCATTGTTAGCTTAATGTCATCCGATGGCCACCATGAACAAAGAGTAATTGTCCTGTAATCCAAGCCGCTTGTTCTGAGGCAAAAAATACAACCGCATTTGCAATATCTTCCGGTCTACCAATTCTTCTCAATGGAATATCCGTAATAAGCGCCTTTTCCGCATCGGATGAGATATACCCCGATTGCACCGGTCCGGGAGACACGATATTAACCGTAATGCCATAGGGCCCCAGCTCTGCAGCAGCACTACGGCTGTATGACTCTAAAGCGTATTTGCTGGCGCGGTAGGATATCTCCATTGGGGCCCCCCATGCACAATCCGCGCTGATATTGATAATCCTGCCCCATCTCTTTTGCCTTTCAATGATCCGGCCGGCAAACTTGCTCATCAAAATAGCTATAGCTCGGGTGTTCGCAGCAAAATGACGATCGTGACTTTCCTCGTCGATTGTCAATGTAGTTGGACCTTCCTCCCAAATTTCCACTTTTTCGCCTAATGTACTAAGGGGAAGGAAGGTGTCTGCGATGTATTCGGCAGCATTGTTTACGAGAATATCCACGTGTCCAAAAGTTTTTTCTGCTTGCGAAAATAAACGATGAACATTTTCGGGTTCACGAAGGTCCTCCTCACAGGACTCCGCGCAGCCACCAGCATCTCGAATGGATGCCAGCACCTCATCAGCTGTTTTCGCTTGTTGTTTAAAAAAGAACGCCAGTCCCGGATCAAGCAATTCATGATTTTTCTTGTATTCTTCTGATAATTCGGTCGTTTGGCGGAAGTAATGTATAAAAACTTTGGTGCCATGTAAGGCAAGTGCTCGGGCGATGGCTGCACCAATGCCGAATGGATTGTTCCCCCCAGTAACCAGGGCCACCTTATTCTTCAAACCGTTACTATTCATCTTGTCTTCTCCATTTAATTGATCCTGACACTTGAGTTGGCCGCTTGTAGGCTTATGTTGTTATGTATTAATTTTTTTTTTAACAATGTTCAGGAAGCGGGTTGTTGATATGTAGCGGTCTGCCAGTAATTTGCCATTATAGATTAGATTAAAAACTCCATATACTGAGGGCGCCTTTTGCGCTTCAGTATGATTTTTCAGCTCGATTATTTTAGGATCAAAACCCTTCTCGTCAAGTAGGGGCTTGAACTCTTCCATGAATCTTGCGACCCATGGACATTGTTTTGAATATATGATTGTTAGCCCTTTATATTTCTTTAATTCACTTTCGCTATTGTTGAGTGAGGGTAGTGGACCTTCTTTGAATTTCTTTACCATCAACTGTTCTTTTCCGGATTCGGCAACTATGCTGTAATCATTCCTTGTGAATATCTCCTTGTTGGCCATGAAGGCTTTGTCGCTCGTTATTACAGCAACTCCCATCATATCTTCTGCATCTTTCTCAACTTCTTTAATCAATTGAGTGCCTAATCCCTGGTGTTGATATTTCTTCCCATTCGTCCAAAGACAATGAATAAACATATATCCCTTTGCATTAACAGATCGCCAACAGAATTCACCTGGCACATATTCAATAAATCCTATTGGTCTCTTTTCACTTTCTATATATAGCAGTTTGATTTTCAATCCATTTTTGAACTGGTCATTGAGCCAATCAATCTTCTTATGATAGAACTCATGTTTCGGGTTTATGAAACAAATAGCTTGGGGATGTTCAGAAATATTATCAGCAGTTACTTCTACCATGTTCGTTTCGAAACTCATCTTCTTCGTTTCCTGTTGTTTAAGTCGATAGTGAACTACTATACTTTTTGAAACATAACGTCGCTTTTTAGTGAGTGTGGCTTTTTGCGTTCAGTTGTAAAATTCTGTAATATGCATTCTATTTATTTGATATTAAAAACGCATCAAATACTTCTTTTGCTAAATCAATAGATGAGATATATTCAATCTTTTCATTTGGTTGATCATAAAGCTCCATTATCGGCATCTGAGGATATTTATGTTCGTCTATGTATGAGTTTAATTTTGGATAAACCTTAAATATTCCAAGGATAATTGACATTTTGCCTTTGTATGGGAACTCTGCAACCACACATTTTGATGATGGATATTCTTTAACTCCATACTTATTGCCTATGATATTCAAATCTTCCACTGATTTATCTTCTACTATACAGCCCACAATACTTCTTAATTTTTTTTTATCAACCTCTTGAGGGTTGTCATAATAAAGCCCAAATCCCTTTGTTGTTTCAATGTCATAATTATCTTTTAAATCGTAATAGAGTTTATCCATTATCTGACCAACATTTTTATAGTCTCCAATATGCTTTTTGTAAACTAGCAGATATGGGCCAATATCTTTTTCAGCTATTTTTACCGAAGCAAACAAACCATACATAGAAAGTACTATTAGCAAAACTATTATAACAAGAACTATAGTAATGCCGATTATCCCAATAATTTTCATTTTCTTTACTCCTTATTCATTTAGAGATATAATGATCCGCACAACCGGCTGTCAATGAAGAGCAGCTGAAATGTCAGTACGAGTAGATGCGGTTGGCATGGCTTTCGCTAATCCAATTTCCTTGCTATATATACACCATAACTGTAATAGGTTTTATATTTCTCATAAAGCTCAATTTCTTTTTTTTCCGCTTTCACTATTGCGCGTGCACCTTCACTATTGCCGTTCCGATTAAGGAAATCCTTAAAGCTATCCTGCAGAGGCCGATAATAATTGCCCAGCCAACAATGCTCTGGTAAAACAAAATAGCCAATCGGAGAATAGCCGTTCTTCTCCAGGATACCTATCTTTGAAGAGGCTACATCTATTTCAGAGTATTCGCTCTCCCAATATTTCTGGAGTTCCAACGGACGGGAGGCTGTAATCCAGGTGATCTCCGAAACAACCATCAGTCCACCTGCTTTCAGGTAACGCTTCCAGTCTATGACGCCCCTTTCGAAGCCGATATTGTATATCGCGCCCTCTGACCAGATAACATCGTATTCCTCATCCGCAAAGGGGAGGTTATCCATTGAGCAGGCAAGCGTCGTTATTTTTTTAGAAAGTCCCATATTTTTGGCCTTGCCTTCAAGAACTTCAAGAAAGTCTTGAAGGAAGTCCACTGCCGTAATCTGAGCCTTAAATAGGCGAGCGAGCAATAGTGTGGAAGCCCCCGTACCGCAACCTATATCGGCAATCTTTAATTGTGCAGCTTGGTCTATCATAGCCAGGCTGAGAGCTTTCTCCGTCTCTGCATCACCACCTGGCCCTTGCCGGCTTGCATTTTTATGAAGGTCTATCAAAAGTTGATAATCTACCATTGGTCTATCCTGATCTGTTTGTAGCATTAATATCAAGGCGTCAGGGGCGCAAGGGCTTAGAAAAAATAACTTCATGCTGTATACAAGCTTTCATAAATGCAATAAGTGTAAAGCAGTTGCAGAAACCGTCCTTGCGTCCGATAGAAACAAATGTTAGAAGCTATTTCATTTTAAAAAATGTAATGTATCCTAATTTATCATTTGATATCAAATCATTGATAATCTCTTTAACTTTTTCTTCAGTTTTTCCACTTGCGATTATTGTATCATCAAAGACAGCGAACCAACCCTTTGAAATCCCAAGTTCTTTTAAACGTTTTTTATGTTTTTTAAAATGAGTCTTGCCATACTCTTGATGATATATTTCGATCAAATCTTTGTTACTTTCTAACAGTTCCTTAATCTCATACTCATAATGTTCTATATTTGCTTCATTTTTCAAATACAATTTTAGAAGACCAATATTTGATTCGTGTTTTGAAGGAGGATGGAAGGGAAGTCGTTCAATAATTCCATATTTAGCCTTGGATACTTCATATTTTTCTTTCAATTCAGCTCGAATATTAGGGCCAAAATATATTGAATAAGGCGAAAAAAATCCATCATAGATGATTTGATTTTTAAATGGTAACAGAACAGTTTTAACTAAAATTGGAAATTCCTCTATTATTTCATCAAATGAATTAGACAATCCAATTACACCATATGTTTTGGTTAAGTTGTCATCATCACAGGTAAAGGCGCAATATTTTTTATATTGATTATATACAATAAATTCACCCTTAATATAATTCTTCCAATCAAGTACAATTCTTAATTCACGTTCCGTAAAACTAAATGGATTATTTTCATATAATTTGTTAATAATATCTATATTATTGTATAATTCATTTCTGATTTTTGCCTTGTCGTTAATATCCAGATCCCAAAATTGTTGTAAATCATTTACATTTTGTATTACTTGTGCTTCTTGATTTGTAAATAAAAGTAAAGCAGGATGCAATTTGTAAAATAATTGAAGATCTTCTTTTGCTAATTTCATCTTTTGTTATTCCTACCTGTCGTTAGTTAACGTTTGAGTTAAGCTTCGCAGTTATCTTCCATACACGACTGAATAGAATTGATCAACTTAATTTCGTTTTCAAGAGTCTGCTAAGATAAAATAACGGTTGCGTCCGCTTAAACGATTTGTGTACGCCCGGCATGTGTGTGAACTTATGGAATGAGAGTCTCTTATTAGGAAGGTCGCCGTCAAGTAATATTTGACGAGAACTATTAGCGAAAGGCAAGGGCGAATTCGTGAGGATTTG